>CAJVXG010000102.1 GCA_913009215.1 uncultured Gammaproteobacteria bacterium
GTTCCTCCGGCGGTATAAATTGCAGGGTAAAATTCATCACCACCACAGAGGCATTGCTGATGTCGACAGCGCGGATGTCGGCACATAGTACTTCTACATTTTTTGCCTTGCCCTGTTTAATACGTTGCCGGCACTGCCTGACCATGGCCTCGGCATTATCGACGGCAATGACAGGATTGGCAAAATCGATTCTGTGGGCCATGGACAGTGTTGCGGCGCCGAGGGAACAACCGAGGTCATATAGTGTAGTGTTGGCCTGGGCGTACTCGGCGCCAAGAATGCCAATGTTGTGAATGATGTGACGATAACCCGGTATGGAGCGTAACAACATATCGGGGAACACATCCGCAACCTGTTCATCGAAGACAAAGTCTTCGATGGTATCCAGCGGTTTGACGTACAGTTGGTCTTTCGGGGTTGGCGCCGTCATGGACGCGATGATACTAAACTCGGTTGCTTTCGGGTAAATTTTAGCCTGGTGCCCTACCCCGGGCTAGCCCAGAAAATCCCGATCAATTTCATTATTATGATTTTCAATTGCTTCGGGTGAATGTTTAAGCAGATCGGCATAGCGCAGACAGGCATCGGTGGCGGTGAAAATGCCAACAAGTTTGTCGTTCTCAAGTACTATAGCGGCATCGATATGTTGCTCGGCCATATGGCGCAATACCTTTTCCAGCGGTTCGTCCGGAGTGACGATATGGGTGGACGGGGTATAGATGTCACGTACCAGAACCTTGGAGCCAATGGAAACATCTATGCCCAAATATTTTGCCTTATCGATATCACGTGTAGTAACGATACCGACCGGTGCACCATTTTCCGTTACTGGCAAATGGTGAATATTCATCTTTTGCAACATGGTTTTGGCGCTGTTGGCGTGTGCCACTATCTCGATCGAATACGGATAATTCGACATAACGGACCTGATTGTGACCGACCCTGGCATCTCTCACCCCCTGTTTTTAGATATACCAGGGTATGCTAGCAAGATTTGTGCCTGTTTGTACGCCGGTCGCTGGATTAGATTTGATACCGCCATTAAAAATAGAAGGACAGTCGCAAAAAGGCGGTATCTCCAGTACCGACTACGCTATTGGGGCCGACAATAATACCACCGTACTCGCTACCTCGGTCCCCGTGGGTCAGGGTCACCCCGCCTTGCAGCAGCAGGTTTTGTTGCCAGTCGAAGTTCAGGTAGATCTGCAACAGGTTGCTGTCGTCGTTGAGGTTGTGGATCCAGTGGGTAAAGCTGTTGAGTCGCGGCTTCCATTCCACCTGCATGCCCAGCACCAGGTAATCACGCGCCAGGGTAAAGACCTCCCCGCGTTGAATGCGTGCCACCAGTTCCGGATCAAGGGTGTTGTAGCGCTTGTGTCTGGCGCCAAGGTTGTTGCGGTAGAACTCGATAAAGCCGCGGGTATTACGATTTTTAATAGTCCAGGAACGCTCCAGATTAAAGATCGCGATGTTGGCGGTGTCGCCATTATTGAGCTCGGTAACATTAATATCGAAACGCCAGACGGCGCCGGCGATATCACCGGAAAAGCCCAGCCCCAATAACGGCTGGTCAAAATGGCGAGCCAACAATATATCGAACTCAATGTCTTTGGCGCTGCCATGGTATTTTAGTGCTAGTGAGCCCTGTTTGCTGTCGATATTCCCGGTCAATGGATCGCGCCTGGGTATCAACACCATCTGCAAGTCACTGCCGTTATCGAACAGCCTTTGCGTATACAGCATGTCGTCGCCGGTTTTAAATTCCTTATCTACCGCTGTCGGTGAAAACGGATTGAACACATCCAGCGGCTGGAATAGCAGACCGTTGCCCCAGCTGATGGTCTGGCGGCCGATGCGAAATACCCATTGTTCCGCGCTATAGCCGATGGACAGGCGGTCGAACCGGTGTACCGCCATACTGCTTTGGCCGTCGTGAGTAACCTTGGTCAGATCAAACCAGCGTTGATCGTCTCCCGGAAGCAAGGGTCGATTGATAAAACCGGGCAAGGTCGCAGCCAGGGTGCGCCGGGCCTCTATGGTGTCGCCAGCAACGGCCAGCAACTGATAATGGATTTGCGTATCCCATTTGCGCCAACGCTTTTCTGCCTTGAGCCGCAGATCAATCTCATGGTCAATAGCCGGACTGTCGCCAGGCTTGCGAAACAAATCGTTGTTGTCGTAGTCGGTACGACTGAGCTGGTATTTGATGTGGCCACTGAATTGCCACGGATCGGCATAACTGGTGAGGCTGCCTAAACCGAACAGCAATAATAAACCGGAATTAATTACGCCTTTCATCATCGACGATTTCACCGTCGTGTAATCCGATCAGGCGTTTAGCGTAGGACATCACCAGTTTATCGTGGGTTGAAATCAAAAAAGTGGTGCCGTGGACATCGTTTAACCGGCGCATCATCTGCAACAGCATCTCGGCGGTGACCGAGTCGAGATTGGCTGTCGGTTCATCGGCCAGAATCAGGCTGGGACCAGAGACCATGGCCCGGGCCACCGCGACCCGTTGTTGTTGACCGCCAGAGAGCTCGGCCGGACGGCGACGTTCCATGCCCTCTAGCCCCACCTCTTTAAGGATGGCTCGGGCCTTGTCGGCACGGGTTTTTTTGTCCATGCCTTGCAGTTGCATAACGAACTCAACATTTTCATGGGCGCTTAATACCGGGATCAGGTTGTAGGCCTGAAACACAAAGCCCAATTGGCGCAAACGCATCTCGGCCATATCCGCCTTACTCATTTGATCGACCCGTTTGCCGTCGACATGGATTTCACCAGAAGTAGGGTGATCCAGACCACCGATCATATTGAGCAGCGTGGTTTTGCCGGAACCGGACGGACCGGACAAACAAACAAAGCCGCCCTTTTGAATCTGTAGATCCACTTTATTTAATGCAGCGATCGTCACATCGCCCTGATGATAGAGTTTTGAGAGCTGTTTACATACTACGGTGTATTCCATAACTTAAGTCCTGGTAATGGCCTCAACGGGTACATAACGGGCGGCACGCCATGCCGGGTAAAAACTGGCCAGCAGACCAAGCCCGATAACGAGCGCATTGGCGACGACGACGTCGTTGAGTTGCGATGTTAGCGGGATGACATTACTCAACCCAATCATTTGTGCCCCTTTGGCCAGGCCGGACACATCGATGCCATCCGAGTAAATTTGCAAGGTCAGCAAGGACAACAGGTTGCCGATGGCCAGGCCGATCAGCAGCAAAAAGAAGGCCTCGCACATGACCTGACCCAGAATGAAACGCGGTCGCATGCCCAGGGCCTGAAATAAACCAAACTCACGGGTACGTTCAAACACCGCCATCAATAAGGTATTGACCAGACCAAAGCCCATGGCGACAAACACCACCACAAACCAGATGATGGTAAAACCATTGTTAATGGTGACGCGCGCCTGGAGCAAAGGCTGCAACACGTTCCAGGGCTGGATGTCGAGCCTTGGTGCGGCCTGCCGTAGCTTTGCTGTCACCGCATCGACTACCTCACGATCCCTGGTCTTGATGCCGATTTCGGAAATATCCTGGCCCATGCCCAGCATTTTCTGGACAACACTTCGGCCGACAAAGACATAGGCGAGCTCGGTGGATTCGAGCGTGGCATCAAAAATGCCAACGATGCGAAAACCGCGGTCAGCGATTTCGTTGTTGCGGTCCTGACTCATCAGGACTATGCGTTTGCCCACCCCGGTTTGCAGGCGTTCGGCCAGCTTACGGCCAATAATGACGCCTTTATCTTCGACATCTTTCAGATATCTTCCTTTTTTAGTGGCCTCGAATAAAAACGACAACGTTTTTTCCCTGCTCGGATCAATACCAACCAGGGTTACGCCGGAGGATTCACGTTCGCTGGCAATCACTGCCGGCACCCGGACCCGTGCCGACCAGGCAATTATTTTTTCGTTTTTTTGTAACAGCTCCTGTAATGCTGCCGAAGGCAGCGTCATACTGTGTTCTATCACCGGGTCGTCGCGATATTGTGGCGCGTGTATCTGAATGTGACCGGTAAGATTGTTAATAGCATCGTTTACCACCTGATGAATGATGCCGCGCATAAAGGCGGCCATGGTGACCATGGACCAGACGCCGAGGGCGATGGCAAACAGGATCACAAAGGTGCGACGGCGGTTGCGCCACAGGTTGCGCCACCCCAGCGCCAGCAGCAATTTCAAATAATCCACCATAGTTACACTGCGTGCATCGCATCTACCGGTTTGAGCAGTCGTATACGTAGCGCCGGATAGAGGGCGGCGATCATGGTGGCACCCAGCACCACACTGGGGCCGATAGAGAACACAAAAAATGACATTTGGGGCCGTATCGAATCCGGCATATTAAATTGTTTGGCAAACTCCTCCATGCCCGGGACGGAAAAGCCGTAAACATAGAAGTAATAATTTATAGCAGCGCCCAGAAGCAGGCCGATACCGACACCCAGGAGCGACATCACAAAGGCCTCAAGCATGACCAGGATACCAATACGAAACGGGGCGGCACCCAGCGCCATCATGATGCCAAACTCGCGGGTACGCTCCAGCACCGACATTAAAAAGGTATTCAGAATGCTAAAGGTGATAATGACGACCAGGGTGATATAGATAAACCAGCTGGCGGCAATATCGAGCTCAATCAATTCCTTTATACCGGGTAGCAATTGCTCCCAGTCCAGCGCCACCAATTTGGAGTCCTGTCCCAGGTAGTTTTTCACCTTGGCCATGGTGTCTGGCAACTGCTCCAGGTTTTTGCTCAGTATCACCACGGCATGTCCGTGATCGCCCATGGTGAATAATTCCTGAAAGGTTTGCAGTGGCAAATGCACCATATGGCGATCAAAGTCGGTTGAACCGCTGTTAAAAATACCTACCACTGGGATTACTGTGGCCGCCACCGAGCCATCGCGGCCGGAACCGAGCAGGGTGAGCTCGTCACCGATTTTAATCTTCAGGTTTTTCGCCAGGCTGGAACCGACAACGGCCTCGTTTGCAGTGGGGCTGGAAAGATAGCGGCCTTGTCTCACGGTGCCCGGGATGCTGGAAACCATGGGCTCGTATTTTGGGTCGACGCCGGTAATAATGACGCCATAGCTGCGCGACCTGGACGACACCAGGGCGAAGCCGGTGGCCCGGGCCGACACCGTTTCCAGACCGGTGGTCTTACGCAGATCGGCCGCCAGCTTGCTCACGTTGGGTATGCTGGTGCGAATCCGCGGGGTGTCGAGATAACCTTTACGCTGCACCTGTATATGGCCAGCAAACATGCGTACGGTGTTGTCGATCATGACGTCATAGCTGCCTTGCTGAATGCCGATGTTAAACACCAGCAACACCACACCAAAGGCAATTGCCAGCAAGGTCAGTACACTGCGGCGGCTGTGTCGCCAGATGTTACGCCAGGCCATGCGCAGTAACAGGTCCATAGCTACCTTCTCGGGTTACGGAGATTCGACAAGGTAAAGCGACTCATCGGCATCGGTAGATTAAAACGTATGTTTTTGACCACGACCTCGGTCCATTCCCCGGGCTTGTCGATCTTTTGCATGCGCTGCCTTGCGGCCACATTGCGGCCACCCATTTTTTTAATCCGCAAGGTCACCATTTTTTTCACCAGC
>CAJVXG010000103.1 GCA_913009215.1 uncultured Gammaproteobacteria bacterium
TTAAACCGTTAGTTATTGGGACCGCTATGATTTCGGGAAGTTCGTATGGGTGTAGTGCGCATATACCTTGTTCTATTTTACTATAGTGTTGCACTGTTGATTTAATAATCAGCAGTTGTTCCTTGTCCTGCTGAATACTGCCTTTCCATAAGTATACCGATTGCATCACCGGCAGGATATTGACACAGGCCGCCAGTCTTTGCTCTACCAATGCCCGGGCGATAGCTTGGGCCGACTGTTCATCTGGACAGGTACTGAGCACAATCTGGTATTTTGACGCCACTGGTATTTTCCCTAATTTTTCTTAAAGACAGATTAAGGCCGGCAATTATTTCATGAATATGCCTGATGTACTGTTGAAATTCACGCTGGTGTACCCATTTATGCTGTGGAAACGACATTTTGTCGAAAAGGGTTATTATCCGTGCGCTTATTGCCAATATTGCTGGCAGTCTTTTTTATCGTTCCCCTGATCGAAATCTGGCTGCTGATTGAGGTCGGAAGTGCAATCGGGGCGCCGTGGACCATTATTGCCGTGGTGTTTACCGCCATCCTTGGTGGTTTCCTGGTCCGCGCCCAGGGCTGGAGTACCTATAAACGTATCCAGCAGCAGCTGCAGCGTGGCGAGATTCCTGCGGTCGAGATGTTCGAGGGCCTGTTCCTGCTGGTGGCGGGTGCGTTGTTGCTGACCCCGGGGTTTTTTACCGACGCCATTGGCTTTTTGTGTCTTTTGCCACCGCTGCGACGGGCCTTGATCCACAGCATGCTGAAACGGGGCCTGGTTCAGACCAGCAAGCCGGCCAAGCGTGACGATAATGTGCTGGAAGGCTCTTATCGTCGCATGGACGATTAGAAAACCAGTTGACAGCAGGAAATTCGGGATTATTATTGGCACTCCCTGAGGATGAGTGCTAATCGGTCGCCACCATGCGCCCAGGGCGGTTGTGGGCCGACCATAGAACCAGATCGGGTATAGATTTTAACTATTTGTTTTTTAAGGAGAAAAGAGTAATGAAAATTCGACCTCTGCACGATCGCGTTATTGTGCGTCGCCTGGACGAGGAAACCACCAGTCCCGGCGGTATTGTGATCCCGGATAACGTCAAGGAAAAGCCGATCCAGGGCGAAGTCATTGCCGCCGGTAAGGGCAAGATCCGTGAAAGTGGCGATGTTCAGCCCCTGGACGTCAAGATCGGCGACAAGATTCTGTTTGGCAAGTACTCCGGCACCGAAGTCAAGGTTGGTAACGAAGACCTGCTGGTTATGCGTGAAGAAGACATCATGGGCGTGGTTGAAGGCTAAGCCTGCACTCCTGTTCGAATACATAAAATTAAGCGAGGAATAGCTAATGTCTGCAAAAGAAGTATTGTTCTCTGAAAACGCCCGCGGCCGCATGCTGCGTGGTGTCAATATCCTGGCCGATGCCGTCAAGGTTACGCTTGGCCCCAAGGGTCGTAATGTGATTCTGGACAAGGCCTTTGGCGCCCCGACCGTGACCAAAGACGGTGTCTCGGTGGCCAAGGAAATCGAGCTGGAAGACAAATACGAAAACATGGGTGCGCAGATGGTAAAAGAGGTTGCCAGCAAGACCTCTGACGTCGCTGGTGACGGCACCACGACCGCAACCGTGCTGGCCCAGACCATGGTTCGTGAGGGTTTGAAGTCGGTTTCTGCCGGTATGAACCCGATGGACCTCAAGCGTGGTCTCGACAAGGCTGTAGTTGCTGCTGTTGCAGCGCTGCAAACCCTGTCCAGGCCCTGCTCCGACCACAAAGAGATTGCCCAGGTCGGTACCATCTCTGCCAATTCAGACGAGTCTATCGGCAATGTCATTGCCGAAGCCATGGAGAAGGTTGGTAAAGAAGGCGTGATTACTGTTGAAGAAGGTTCCGGTCTGGAAAACGAGCTGGATATCGTTGAAGGTATGCAGTTTGATCGCGGTTACCTGTCGCCTTACTTCATTAACAAACAGGAAACCATGTCTGCTGAACTGGAAAATCCCCTGATCCTGGTTTATGACAAGAAGATTTCCAATATCCGTGACATGTTGCCACTGTTGGAGGCGGTAGCCAAGACCGGACAGCCGTTGCTGATTATTGCCGAAGATGTCGAAGGCGAAGCCCTGGCCACCCTGGTGGTAAACAATATGCGCGGCATCCTGAAAGTGGCTGCGGTTAAGGCGCCGGGTTTTGGTGACCGTCGCAAGGCCATGCTGCAGGATATCGCTATCCTCACCGGCGGCCAGGTGATCTCTGAAGAAGTCGGCATGACCCTGGAAGGCGCCACCGTTGAAAGTCTGGGTAATGCCAAGCGCATACAGATTACCAAGGATAACACCACTATTATTGATGGTGCCGGCAAGACCGAGGAGATCGAGGAACGCGTTAAGCAAATTCGCGCCCAAATCGAAGAGGCCACTTCCGACTACGATAAAGAAAAAATGCAGGAACGCGTTGCCAAACTGGCCGGTGGTGTTGCCTTGGTCAAGGTTGGCGCTGCTACCGAAATAGAAATGAAAGAAAAGAAGGCACGTGTTGAAGATGCCTTACACGCTACCCGTGCTGCGGTAGAAGAAGGCGTGGTACCGGGTGGTGGTGTCGCTCTGGTCCGTGCCCTGGCTGTCAAGGGCGACCTCAAGGGCGACAACCACGATCAGGATGTTGGTGTCCAGATTGCCCATCGTGCCATGGAAGAGCCCCTGCGCCAGATTGTGGCCAATGCCGGTGGCGAGCCATCCGTGGTACTCAACAAGGTGCGCGATGGTAAGGACAACTTTGGCTATAACGCCGCTACCGATGAGTACGGCGACATGCTGAAGATGGGCATTCTTGACCCGACCAAGGTAGCCCGTGCGGCATTGCAAAACGCGGCCTCGATTGCCGGTCTCATGATTACCACCGAAGCTATGGTGGCCGAGGTACCGGAAAGCGATAAGGGTGGTGCTGGCATGCCGGATATGGGTGGCATGGGCGGTATGGGTGGCATGGGCGGTATGATGTAAACGCCTGTTTTACCATTAATGAAACCAAACAAGGCCCTGAAACATCAGGGCCTTTGTTTTTTTAGTCGCTTAATTTGTAAACCAGCATAACTCCGTCTCGAACAGTCAATAGTACATTACGCGCCCGATTGTCTTTTTGTACCTTGTCATTAAAGGCGACAATGGCTTTGTCGCTTTCCTCTTTGGGGTTCAGCACCCTGCCGGACCAGAGCACATTATCGGCCACGATCAAACCGCCAACGGGCAGTAACGGCCATACTGCATCATAATAGTTACAGTAATTTTCCTTGTCGGCATCAAGGAATACCAGGTCAAAGCGGGTATCGTCAGGAAATGACCGAATGGTATCCAGCGCCGGCCCCAGGCGCGTTTCGATTTTGTGTCCATGGTCACTGCGGTCAAAGAATTGTTGTGCAATGGTCGTGGTTTCCGCATTGGTATCACAAGATATGATATGGCCATCATCGGGCAATGCCTCGGCCATCGACAGCGCCGAGTAGCCGGTGAACATACCAATTTCGAGCACATTTTTTGCCTTGCTAAACACGAGCAACAATTTCAGTAGTGCCGCTTCCGGTTCCCCGGTCAGCATTTGTGGCATTTCACAGTGCTTGCCGGTGTACTCGGCCAGCTCGCGTAATATTTCATTGTTGGTGGTGGAATGCCGTCTGGCGTATTCCTCGATCGCTTCTGAAACAATGGGAATCATAATAGGTTTCCTGTGTACAATGTGTGTCAGTAAATAACCATCCGGGTGTATAACTTATAACTGCAGCCATGCTGAATAATCAAGCCGAAAGACTGGAACGAGGTATTTCCTTACTGCCGGTAGACCTGCAGAAATTGTTTCGGGCCGATTGGGACCAGCACCAGCAGTTGTTTGAAGACATGCCCGATGTGCTTGATGGCGACCAGGACTGGTTACAGGCCCTGGCGGTGGTCTGGTGCTGTAGTGATTTTTGTGCCCTGACCATACAACGCCGCCCCGGGATTTTTCATGATCTGTTGCAAAGTGGAGATTTATACCGACTCTACTCCGAAGCCGATATCGGCCAGCGTATTCAGTCCTTGGAGTTTGAAGATGAAGCCGGTCTCAAGACCGCACTGAGACGTTTTCGTCAAAGAGAGATGTTGCGTATTGCCTGGCGTGACCTGGCCGGCTGGGCCGGGCTGGACGAAGTACTGTCGACCCTGTCGGCATTGGCCGATGCCTGTGTCAATGTTGGGCTATCTTATGCCTATCAACAGGCTTGTGAAAAATACGGCCAACCCATCGGCAGTGAAAGCGGTAAAGTGGTATCCATGGTGGTCCTGGCGGTGGGTAAGCTTGGTGGCCATGAGCTGAATTTTTCATCCGATATAGACCTTATATTCTATTACGAAGAAGCCGGTGAAACTGATTCGCAGTCACCACTCAGTAACCATGAATTTTTCCTGCACGTCTCCAGATCATTGATCTCCATATTAAATGAGTCAACAAAAGACGGGTTTGTCTTCAGGGTGGATATGCGCCTGCGGCCCAATGGCGATAGTGGCCCATTGGCGTTAAATTTTGATGCCGCTGAATTGTATTACCAGACACAGGGCAGAGAATGGGAGCGTTACGCCATGATCAAGGCGCGACCTGTCGCCGGTGACCTGCGGGCCGGTAAGGCACTACTGGAGATGCTGCGACCCTTTGTCTATCGGAAATATATTGATTACGGCGTGGTGGAATCGATTCGTGACCTGAAAAAACAGATCGAAGACGAGCTCAGGCGCAAAGGCGTAGAAAACAATATCAAGCTTGGCCCTGGCGGTATACGCGAGATCGAATTCACAGCGCAGGCGATGCAGTTGATTCGAGGCGGTCGTAAAGAGAGTTTGCAACAACCCTCCCTGTTAACGGTCTTACCATTACTGGCGCAACTGGATTGTCTGACCGGGACAGCGGTACAGCAATTGACACAGTCTTATATTTTTCTGCGCAAAACAGAGAATCGTCTGCAAATGATGGCCGATGAACAAACTCACCTGTTGCCTGACAAAGCAGGACACCAATTACGGCTCGCTGTTGCCATGGGATATACCGATTGGCAGAGTTTCCATGCTGTACTGACGAAAACCATGCAGTCCGTACACGAGCATTTCAGCCAGGTATTTGTTGCGCCCCAGCGTGAACAGGTTATCGAGGGCAGCCTGGCGAGTGTCTGGTTGCAGACTGTCGCTATCGAGGATCAGCAGCAGTTGTTACAGGGCGCCGGGTACCATGATGGTGCGGCTATAGCGCAGCAATTGCAGGCACTGCGCGACAGTAGTTTCTATAAAAGTATTTCTCCGGAGGGGAGATCGCGGCTGGATCATTTGTTGCCTTTGCTGATTTCAGCATCGGCGCTGAGTAACAATCCGGATACCAGTTTGTCCCGTGTATTGCGCGTGATCCAGGCCATCGGTCGACGTTCCGCCTATTTTGCGTTGCTGGTGGAGAACCCCCTGGCGATATCGCAGTTGGTGAAATTGTGTTCCGCCAGTGACTGGATCAGTCACTGGATCGGTCAGCACCCGGTCCTGCTTGATGAACT
>CAJVXG010000104.1 GCA_913009215.1 uncultured Gammaproteobacteria bacterium
GATACATTTATCTAAATGAAACACCATCGAAATTTGTGATCGTATATCCATCTTTTTATCCTACCTAGAATTTTGACTCTGTTTAAAATTAAAAAACAACTTTATCCATTCTCTTGACTAACACATGGGTATCCCGCTGCGGTGCAATGGGGCCCCAATAATTAAAGTGATAGCTGAATTGACCGTAGCCACCAGACAAATAATTGGGCTTCAGGTGAATGCGCGTCACACTGTTGTGCCCGCCGCCACGACTGCCGCCACGAAGTTGGGATTTCGGAATGCCCACGGTCCTTTCCGGTACGTGATACACAATACAGACCCCGCGAGGAATGCGTGCACTCACCACCGCCCGGGTACAATAGACGCCGTGGTCGTTATGGACCTCGACCCAGTCGTTATCCTGAATCCCCAGTTTTTCCGCATCGACCTCGCTCATCCAGCAGGGCTCACAACCGCGAGACAGCGTCAGCATCCGCAGGTTCTCCATGTAGGTCGAATGGATATGCCATTTGCCATGGGGGGTCAGGTAGTTAAGCACCAGGGCATCGCCATTTTTCAGGGTTTCCTTCAGGTCTCCGTAAACCTCCGGTTTTGGCGCCGGTTTGTAGGTTGGCAGATTCTCGCCATAACCGATATACATCTCATGATCGAGATAAAAATGCTGGCGACCGGTCAACGTCCGCCATGGCACCAGCATGTCGTAGTTGTAGGTATAGGCACAGTATGCCCTGCCATCGTTCATCAGGCCGGACCACAGCGGAGAGGTGTTATATCGCCTCGGCTGTGCCTGCAGGTCGGCGTAACGGATCTTTACGTCCTCACTGCCCTTGCCCAGATGGACCAGATCCAGGCCGGTCTTCTTTTCCATATTCTCGTAGGCCCTGACCGTCAACTTGCCGTTGGTCAGGGACGACAGGTGCAGCACGGCATTGGCGGCCCATTCGTCCTCCTCGATAGAGGGATAGACCTTGCCGTCCAGCTCCCGCGTCGGGAAATGATTGGATTCAATCATCTCATCGTACTCGGCCTCGCACATGTAATGATTGCCGTGCGCGCCCAGGCCTTTTTTCCTGATATTGTCACCCAGGGTAATGTACTTCTCGTAGAGCTTGGTGTAGTCACGATCAACGATCGCAAGCTTGTGCATGGTCTTGCCGGGGATGGCTTCGCATTCGCCCTTATACCAGTCCTTGATTTCCGGCTGGGTTATCTCATCGGCGGTGTCATGGGCCAATGGGGCGGCAACAATGTCCTTCTGTGGCTCGGAGAAATGCGTCTTCGCCAGTTCACTGGTTGCTTTCGCCAACTCTTTAAAAATATCCCAGTCCGTTTTGGACTCCCACACAGGGGCAATGGCCGCCGACAACGGATGAATAAAGGAGTGCAGATCCGTACTATTCAGATCCGCTTTTTCGTACCACGAAGCCGCCGGTAGCACGATATCGGAATAGAGTGCCGAGGAATCCATGCGGAAATTCAGGTCTACTACCAGATCCATTTTTCCGACCGGCGCCACATCGTGCCACTTCACTTCTTCGGTGTGATCGTCCGAATCCTTGCCAATAACATTGGAGTGCGTACCCAGATAATGCTTCAGGCAGTACTCATGGCCCTTCATGCTGCCGGTGATTGCGTTGCCCCGCCAGATGTACCAGACCTTAGGGTGGTTTTCCTCGGCCTCCGGATCGGCGATTGAGTATTCGAGTTCCTTGGATTTCAGTTTTTCCAGAACGGCCTTTTTGATGCCGTCGTCATCCTTGGCGCCATTGCTTATCGCATCTTTGCAAAGCTCAAGCGGGTTGGCTTTAAACTGCGGGTAATAAGGCATCCAGCCATTCCGTACCGACTTATAAATGGTATCCGCCGTATGCATGCGGGTCATTTCGTTATCCGGTACGGTGTTGTATCGGGAATACTGGCCGTCATAACGATACTGGCAGGTATTGATGTAATGCCACAACGGCGCCTGCTGCAACCGGATCGCATCATGCCAATCCTTAGCGAAGGCAATCGTACTCCAGGAATCCATGGGGGCAAGTTTTTCCTGGCCCACATAGTGATTAAGTCCACCGCCATTACGGCCAACACAACCGCTTAACATCAAGGCCATCGCCCCGGCACGGTACATCAGGTTGGCGTGGTACCAGTGATTAATGCCGGCACCGATGATGATCATGCATTTGCCCTTGGTTATATTGGCGGTATTGGCCCATTCCCGTGCAAACTGCAGAACCGTTTTGGAATCGACACCGGTAAAAATCTCCTGCCATGCCGGCGTGTAGGACGCATCTTTGTCGGTATAGTCAGCAGGATAATCACCCTTGAGGCCACGACCGACCCCGTATTGGGCCATAATCAAATCATAAACGGTGGTAACAACCGCGGTTCCTGAAGTTGTCTTAACCTTCTTGACAGGCACGCCTCTTAGTGATTTTTTATCGAGGCCCCATTCAATAAACTCGGTTTGCAGGACTTCGTCATTATCCTTTAAGAAAGTCAGCGCGGGGTCATAAGGCTTATCGTCCACCGTGTTTTCGAGTTTCATATTCCATTTGCCGGGCTCTTTGTCCCAGCGATGACCCATTGAACCCTTGGGAACCACCAGGCGTCCGTCCTTTTCGTCCATACTGACGAACTTCCAGTCGCCGTTACTAATGTCTTTATATTCCTGAAGCTCATTGGCACGCAACAACCGACCCGGCGTATAGTGGTCGCCGTCTTTTTCCAGCTTCACCAGGAATGCACTGTCAGTGTATTGCTTGGAGTACTCCAGGAAATAGGAGGTAGGTTTGTCATGATGGAATTCTTTCAGGATGACATGCGAGACCGCCATCCAGAATGCGCCATCGCTGCCGGCATGCAGCGGAACCCATTGGTCGGCATATTTGCAGACCTGGGAAAAATCGGGAGAGAATACCACTGCCTTGGTGCCGTTGTGCCTGGATTCCGCAAAAAAATGACAATCCGGTGTACGCGTCATGTTCAGACACGCGCCCATGTCGGCGATCATTTTTGAGTTATACCAGTCTGCGCTTTCACACACGTCCGTTTGCTCGCCCCAGAGTTCGGGGAAGGCAGTCGGCAAATCACAGTACCAATCGTAGAAACTCAGGTTGACGCCGCCGAACAATTGCAGGAACCGTCCGCCTGCCGCATAACTGAGCATGGACATGGCCGGAATCGGCGAAAAACCGAAGAGCCGATCCGGTCCGTATTTTTTGGCGGTATAGATATTTGCGGCCGCCATGATTTCAAGCACTTCATCCCAGCTGGCGCGCATGAAACCACCCATGCCGCGTGCCTTTTGATATTTCCTGCGTTTTTCGGTATTGGCCTGTAAAGATTCCCATGCCAGTAACGGGTCTCCGCCTGACTTCTCTTTTTCTTCGCGGAAGGCTTCCACCAGTGAGCTTCTGATCAACGGATACTTAATGCGTAACGGGCTATACAGATACCAGGAATAGGATATTCCCCTTTGACATCCTCGGGGCTCATAAGGCGGAAGCGAATCTTCAAGCAGCGGGTAATCCAGTTGCTGTGTTTCCCAAACTACAATCCCGTCTTTTACATGGATCTGCCAGGAACAACCCCCGGTACAATTTACGCCATGTGTACTCCTGACAATGCGATCGTGTTGGAAACGATTTCGATAAAACTCTTCCCACTGTCTTGTTTGTGGTGAAATAATGTCTTTTATCCAGCTCATGCTCGTTCTACCTGTTATTCCGGTTAAATTTTTGAATCAATTCGTCCATTAATAGTGTGGTCGACTATCCTATTCAGACTTAACTTGCCGATCATAGATCTTCTGGTTTACAGAATCTTTCCTCCGCCGCAACCAGAGCAGGGAGTAAAATCCAAATAAAATAAATGCGCCTATCAACCCACTTATAAGGAGACCCATCCCATAATCTCTTGGATGATGATAGGCATGGTTTTCATCGGCATCCTTCAAAAATGCGACTAAGGCAAAGATCTCTTTGTCGGTTAGTGGCTTGTCCTTATACGCAATTTCCATAACGGGAAACGGTGCCTTCCCTAGAATAGCCCGCACCCCAGTGCCCCCCATTTTGGAAAAAACTGTTGTTAATTCCTTTGCCAGGACGCCGCCGCCTATAACGGCATCATTTGTGACATTGTGGCAAGAAATACAGGTTGGTCCATTGTTCTCAAAACGAATTTTTCCCTGAAACAGGTTTTGTCCCAGGACTATATCTTCTTTAGAAGCTGGCTTTTGATCTGTGGTCTGATCTGTGGTCTCGCTGCCTGTTGAGCTTGTTGAGTCTGCCGGTCCCTTGCTCGCTGTTTTTATATAAGCCAGCACTTTTCCGATCTGCGCCTTTGAGATCGTGCTATCGGGCATGACGAATTTGTTGAATTTTTTGAACACGGCGATTGCCTCGGCATCGCCGCTTTTAATCAATGATTGGGACGATTTTACAAACTTTTCCAACCACGCTTGCGAGCGTCTGTCATGGACTCCCTTCAAGTCGGGGCCAAGAAGCTTTCCGCCTCCGATGGTATGACAACCGGCGCATTTTTCCTTGAAAAGTTTCTCACCTGCAGATGCAGATTGAGCAAAAACACTGAAGCATGCCAATATTATAATTATTGTTGTTGGAAAGATTTTTTTTATAAGAAATATCATAATGATAGTATCTCAATTAAAGATTATTGAAAGAACAGCAGAGTCCCAACGTTAAATCGAACAAGTTCAATCAGTCTCAGTCTGGGCTGAGTCTAGACTAATTTGAATTAATCTAAATTGATCTAGATCAATATGGAATGAGTCTCATCGCCCAACCACAATCCGGGATGGTGCCGCCCTGGTAACAACCATTTGTCGCTAAGGGCTTTGATGGACTCGGCTATGGCACAGACACAAGGCTCGTTCAATATAATAAGTATGACCCTTCCGGGTTTTCTGAAGCTTATTCGGTTCTATGAAGCCAGGGCCTGGACCCCTCCCGTCAGCTAAATCACCAAGACATCAAGTATTTCTATAGTTTAGTTAGGGTACGTGCAACTGCTGTCCCATTTACGCGTCATTCCGGCGCATGCCGGAATCCAGTCATCCTTATAAGTATTCCCATCAATAACTTACTGGATGCCGGCTTTCACTGGAAATTGCTCCTGCATTTCAAGTACTTCCGCCAGTCGCTCACACCATCCCTGGTTGTTGCGACACTTGTGCGTCCATGCACGTCGTCCCTGGCGGTCGCGCAGGCATGACAATTCGCTTTTTTGTGATTTCATGTCCATGGTCAGCTCGGTACCCCGTAATCGCTGAAATAATGGCATTCGATGTGCTTTTTAATTATTTGAGTGGGATAACAGTGGGTACGTGCCCACAATAAGGATTTGAACGTATATAGATAGTTCAGGTGCGTAAAACACACTCTACTGGTATGTCTTTAATATCCCCGGCGTCTTGGCAATTTGGTTAAATAGCATTCCCCAGGACAGGATCTATATTGCTGTGATCCACTGGAAAGTCGGAAAACCCGGTGCTAGTTACCGAGACTCATTCCGACTCCCCCGGCCACCAGTTGGAGGC
>CAJVXG010000105.1 GCA_913009215.1 uncultured Gammaproteobacteria bacterium
GGCGCATATCCTACATAGATATTAGTAGAGATGAGCAATGAAGCCAAATATTTTGATGACTAAAAATGGCCTTCTATCGAGTTTTTTGAACATTCGGAGATTTATCTGTGATAGTCGAATTATGGCAAGAATAGGGCGAATAGAATAAGTCTTTCACATTTCTTTATTAATCAACAACTTATATATTGCATACAGATTCCCGCCTGCTACATCCTGGCCGCAGGCTCCTATGGTCGATTTTCATAAGATGTTCTGTATACTTGCGGCAAAAATCGGCCTTGAGTTATTTGTTTGATGGCAAGGATATTGATCACCACCGTTGTAGTTTTGTCGTTTTGTTTCCTGCTGACCCCCGATGGCGTTGAAGCAGAAAAAAAAGGCTGGAAAAAGGCCGAGATCGGCTATCCGGTGTGTCCAAAGACCAAATCCTTGTTATTGGTCGAGACCCCTCCGCAGATCAAACCAAAGGTCTATATTGATCCGGAAAATATAAAAATCTTACGTTGAATATTACATGGCTGCCAGTTACGACTCCTCCGCAATTGAAGTACTGACGGGGCTTGAGCCGGTGCGCAAACGCCCCGGCATGTATACCCAGACCGAGCGCCCTAACCACCTGGCACAGGAGGTGATCGACAATAGTGTTGATGAGGCGATTGCCGGCCATGCCGATAGCGTCGAGGTCACCCTGCATAAAGATGGTTCCATCAGCGTGGTTGATAACGGTCGCGGTATGCCGGTGGACAAGCACAAGGGAGAAAAAGTTTCCGGTGTCGAAGTGATCATGACCCGATTGCATGCCGGCGGTAAATTTTCTAATAAGAATTATACCTTCTCCGGTGGTCTGCACGGGGTTGGTGTGTCTGTTGTCAATGCCTTGTCTGAAAAACTGGACGTACGCGTACGCCGTGGCGGTAAGGAATACAAAATGATCTTTGCCGATGGTCAAAAGACCTCGGAATTGAAATCCATTGGCAAGGTGGCCAAAAACAAAACCGGAACCACGATTCGTTTCTGGCCCAATCCACAATTCTTTGATTCCGTTAAAATCAGTGTCCCCAGGCTGAAGCATGTACTACGGGCCAAGGCCGTATTGTGTCCCAATCTCTACGTTTCATTTACCAGTGAAGTCAATAAAAAAGACAATGAAGACTGGCAGTATGAAGATGGCCTGACCGATTATTTACTGGACGAACTGGATGGCTATGAATTGCTGCCGGATGAACCATTCACGGGGCAGGAAAAGAGCGAAAATGAAATGGTGGACTGGGTGGTGGTGTGGTTACCGGAAGGTGGAGAATTGCTTACCGAAAGTTACGTCAATCTGATCCCGACGCCGCAGGATGGCGCTCATGTGAATGGTTTCCGCAGTGGTCTCACCGAGGCCTTGCGTGATTTTTGTGAGTTGCGCAATTTGTTACCCAAGGGCATCAAGCTGACCGCCGAGGACATCTGGCAGAAATGCAGCTATGTGCTGTCGTTAAAAATGGAGGATCCCCAGTTTACCGGTCAGACCAAGGATCGATTGTCATCCCGTGAGGCGCAGGCCTTTGTTGCCGGGATGAGCAAAGATGCCTTTGGTCTTTGGCTGAACCGTCATGTGAAAGCGGCCGAGCAAATTGCCCAGTTGGCCATTGACAGTGCCCAGGCGAGATTGCGGGCGGGAAAGAAAGTTGAAAGAAAGAAAATCAGCGCCGGTCCGGCATTGCCGGGAAAATTATCGGACTGTACCAGCCAGGACCTGGCGCAGACTGAGCTGTTTCTGGTCGAAGGTGATTCCGCCGGCGGCTCCGCCAAGCAGGCCCGCAACCGGATTTACCAGGCGGTTATGCCCCTGCGCGGCAAGATTCTCAATACCTGGGAAGTGGATCCGACGGAAGTGCTGGGTTCCAAAGAGGTGCATGACATTGCTGTGGCTCTGGGCGTCGATCCCGGTGTCGGCAACCTCAGTGGCTTGCGCTACGGTAAAGTCTGTATTCTAGCCGATGCCGATTCCGACGGCCTGCATATTGCGACTCTGCTCTGCGCCCTTTTTGTGCGCCACTTCAAGGCCCTGGTGCAGGCTGGCCATGTCTATGTGGCCATGCCGCCGTTGTATCGTATCGATGTCGGCAAGCATGTTTATTACGCCCTGGATGACAAGGAAAAGAAGCAGGTGCTGGATCAAATCAAGGCCGAAAAAATCCGTGGCAAGATTAATGTGCAGCGCTTCAAGGGGCTCGGTGAGATGAACCCGATGCAGTTGCGGGAAACCACCATGGATCCGACGTCCAGGCGACTGGTACAGCTGACCATCAAGCCTGGTGATGCTACCAATCGTATGATGGACATGTTGCTGGCGAAGAAGCGTTCTGCTGACCGCAAGGCCTGGCTAGAAAAGAAAGGCGACAGGGCCGAGGTATTGTAATCCATGGCAGTCAGGAAAAAGAAAAAAGCTACCGGGAAAAAGACGGTAAAGAAAAAGCAGAAGAAAACAGCGAAGAAGTCGTCTGGCAAAAAGGCCAGAAAAACCACGGCCAAAACAAAGTCAGGTGCTGGCCGCAAGCCCAAACTCGCTGTTGTTGAAAAAATACCGCTGGCTCAATTTACCGAGAAGGCGTATCTGGACTACTCCATGTACGTTATTCTGGATCGGGCCTTGCCGCATATTGGTGACGGTCTGAAACCGGTACAACGTCGCATCATTTATGCCATGTCCGAACTGGGGTTGAATGCCGCGGCCAAGTACAAGAAATCGGCGCGTACTATCGGTGATGTCCTTGGTAAATTCCATCCACACGGTGATACCGCCTGTTACGAGGCCATGGTGATTATGGCGCAGTCGTTCAGTTATCGTTATCCGCTGGTGGATGGGCAGGGTAACTGGGGTTCGATGGACGATCCGAAATCGTTTGCCGCTATGCGTTATACCGAAGCCCGGTTAACGCGTTTCTCCCAAGTACTGTTGTCGGAGTTGGGGCAGGGCACGGCCGATTGGGTGCCGAACTTCGACGGCACCCTGGATGAGCCCAAGGTATTGCCGGCGCGCTTGCCTCACGTGATTCTCAACGGCACCATGGGTATTGCCGTCGGTATGGCAACCGATATCCCGCCACATAATGCGCGCGAGGTGATCAATGCCTGTGTCCATTTACTGGACAAGCCCAAAGCCACGGTCAAGGATCTTTGCAAATATATTTCGGGCCCGGATTACGCCACCGAGGCCGAGATCATTACGCCGCAAGAAGAAATCCGGCAAATCTACGAAACCGGCAATGGCAGCATCCGTATGCGTGCCGTCTGGAGCAAAGAGAACGGCGAAGTCGTGATTACGGCATTGCCTTATCAGGTGTCGTCCAGCCGCATCCTGGAGCAGATCGCGACACAGATGCAGGCAAAAAAATTACCGATGGTGGAAGACTTGCGCGACGAATCGGATCACGAGAACCCGGTACGCCTGGTAGTGGTGCCGCGCTCCAATCGCATCGATCTGGATGAACTCATGTCGCATTTACAGGCGACGACCGATCTCGAGCGCAACTATCGCGTCAATATCAATATCATTGGACTGAAAGGCAGGCCCAGGGTCTACAACCTGCGTGACTTGCTCAAGGAGTGGCTTGAGTTTCGCCTCGAGGTGGTGCGTCGTCGCCTGCAGTATCGTTACGACCGGGTCATGGCCAGGCTGCACATTCTCCAGGGCCTGCTGATTGCCTTTCTCAATCTCGATGAAGTCATTCGTATTATTCGCAAGGAAGACGAACCGAAAAAGAAATTAATCAAGCGCTTCAAGCTCAGTGACATTCAGGCCGAGGCCATTCTGGAGACCAAGCTGCGTCATTTGGCGAAGCTGGAAGAAATGAAAATTCGCGGTGAGCAGCAAGAACTCAGTACGGAACGAGATCAACTGGCCAAGGTATTGAAATCCAAGGCACGCCTGAAGACCCTGGTGAAGAACGAGCTGAAGGAGGATTCGCACGAATACGGCGATGAGCGACGCTCACCCATTGTCGAGCGTGAAACCGCCAGGGCCATCGATCAGGCCTCGTTATTACCGACGGAACCCATTACGGTGATTTTATCCAAGAAGGGATATGTGCGTGCCGCCAGGGGGCACGAGGTCGATCCGCGGAGCCTGAGCTATAAGGGCGATGATTGTTTTCGGCATGCCGCCAGGGGCAAGAGCAACGAGTTGGTATTATTTATTGACTCTACCGGCCGCACCTATGCAACCCCGGCGCACAAGCTGCCGTCGGCCCGGGGACAGGGCGATCCGGTATCGAGTTATTTTAATCCGCCCCCCGGCGCGATCTTTCCCGGAGTGATCATGGGTCAGCCGGAGGATTTGTATTTGCTGGCGTCCGATGCCGGTTACGGTTTTGTCGCCAAACTGGAAGACCTGGTGACAAAGACCAGGAACGGCAAGGCGGTGCTGAAGGTTCCGAAGGGCGCCTTGGTGTTACCTCCGCAGCGTGTCTACAGTTACAAAGAAGACTGGGTTGCGGCGGTGACCAATGTTGGCCGGCTATTGACCTTTATGATTACCGAGTTGCCGATTATGGCCAAAGGCAAGGGCATCAAGATCATCAATATCCCGACGGCCAGGGTGGTGAAGCGCGACGAGTATATTATCTCCGTAGTTTCCTTCACGGAAGACCAGGGCCTGGTGGTTTATGCCGGTGAACGAAAACGCAAATTATCCGTGGATGATCTTAATCACTATATTGGCGATCGTGCCTTGCGTGGCTTGAAATTGCCCAAGGGCTTTCAGAAGGTCGATGCCATGGAAGTGAATGAATAGTCTTTTAAAAACAAATGCTTAACGATTATATGCCAAATGAAAGTGACCGGTTAATTGATTCTGTATATTGAATTCGGATTCTGTCCAAATATTGAACCATAGCTTCAATAACTGCGACTACAAAGTAGTTGGATCAAAGTTTAATCACTTAATGGAGAGTACGATGAATATAAAACAAATGATAGTTGCGATGCTGGTCGTTGTCGGAGTTATGTCGGTTTCAATTGCGCAAGCAGACCCACGCCCGACTAAACCGGTAACTACCCGGTTGAAAGTAAAGCAGATCCTTCCTGTTTTTAAGCCAAACCTGGTTGCCAGAGATCTGGGCTGGAGTGGCGAGTTCTGCAATAGATCCAAGTGTTTCAGAGAATTTGCAAATCTCGGGTTTAACAAGGCGACCTGTAGATTCTCGGTTCGTGTTGTTAACCTCGGATCAGGCGCGGCTGGAAGATTTCGCGTTAAGCTCGAATATAGAGACTGGAAAGATACTTCACGCACCACCACAGTAGTTGTGTCCGCTGGCCTTAAACGCAAGGGTCAATTTGGATCCTCAAAACTGGTATATTTCAACGCTCCCTATTACAAACTTAACCAGTACTTTAAAGTCACGGTTGATTCACTGAGCCAGGTGAGTGAAACCAGTGAAACTGATAATATCGCTTATTATCGTACAACATACTAGTTCTTTACCTAAGGTTGTAATATATCCTGGAGCTGTCATTTTCAGTTCTAGTAGTTCTAGTAGTTCTAGTA
>CAJVXG010000106.1 GCA_913009215.1 uncultured Gammaproteobacteria bacterium
TGATTAATTATAGTTTTTGATTTTCCTGCGAACCTCTGCGCCCTCTGCGGTAAGAAAATGTTTTTGATGGCAGCAGAACTGCAAACTTATCGTGGCTAGTTGATAAAAGATTAACCGCAGAGGACGCGGAGGAACGCTGAGAATGGAATTAAATCAAATTAGTGGCTTAATACTTGATTCTGCATTTAAGGTCCACACTGCACTAGGTCCAGGATTACTGGAAAGTGCTTACGAAATATGTTTGAAACATGAGCTGATTAAACAGAAATTGAAAGTTATGACACAGATCGAGCTACCCATCGAATACGACGGCATAAATATTGACGTTGGCTACAGGCTTGATATGTTAGTAGAAGATTCAGTCATCATTGAGCTAAAAGCCGTAAACCGATTGATTCCTATACACGAAGCACAATTATTGTCATATCTAAAATTAAGTGGAAAAAAACTTGGCCTATTAATTAATTTTAATGTTCCAAGGCTTAAAAATGGCATTAAACGACTAGTTAATAATATTTAAGCCTCTGCGAACCTTTGCGTTCTCTGCGGTTAATAAATATATTTCAAGGTAAACAGCATGACTGACATAGATATTGAACAATACAGGATCGAACAAGAACCGTATTATGAACCTCTGGGCAATGAAGTTGTTTTATATAAAGCCGCTTACGAATCGCGCCTGCCTGTAATGATTAAAGGCCCAACCGGCTGTGGTAAGTCCCGCTTTATAGAATACATGGCGTGGAAACTACAAAAACCATTAATTACGGTCGCCTGTAATGAAGACATGACCGCATCTGATCTGGTGGGGCGTTATTTGCTGGATGCCGATGGTACACGTTGGCTGGATGGCCCGTTGACTACTGCCGCGCGTATAGGCGCCATTTGTTATCTGGATGAAATTGTTGAAGCCCGCCAGGATACCACCGTGGTGATCCACCCGTTGACGGATCACCGTCGCCAGCTACCCCTGGATAAAAAAGGTGAGCTGATTGATGCCCATCCAGATTTCCAACTGGTGATCTCCTATAACCCGGGTTACCAGAGTTTAATGAAAGACCTGAAGCAATCTACCAAACAACGCTTTACCGGTATGGATTTTGGTTACCCTCCGGCAGACCTGGAAGCCGGCATTGTACAGAAAGAAACCGGTGCTGACGGAGAGCTGGCCAGGAAGCTGGTAAAAATCGGTGAGACAGCGCGCAATCTGAAGGGCCATGGTCTGGATGAAGGTATATCGACCCGGTTACTGATTTATGCAGCCACCTTGATTGGCAAGGGTATTGATCCAAAAGATGCCTGTCGTATGGCACTGGTTCGTCCCATTACCGATGATGCGGATATTCGCAGTACCCTGGATCATGCCATTGATGCAGTTTTTGCATAAAGATTAACCGCAGAGGGCGCAGAGATACATAGAGGATTACTTAATATAATCTTTCCCTGCGAACCTCTGCGCTCTCTGCGGTAAATATATTTTTTATGAAAACTGAAGAACTACAAGCCTACCGCGATACATTGAAATGCAGTTTCAAGGATCTTGATGCGGTCTTTGAAGATTGTATGACTGAGGCGCTCGCCCTGTTATCCGAACAAGGAATAAAGGACTATCTGGACGGTGCCTCTCTCATTTGCAAGATCGGTCGCGGGTTTGAACCGGTGCTGGTGTATCTGGAAGAGATGCCCCGGGTTGCCAAGCAACTGGGCGAGCCCACTTTGTCCCTGGTTTCCAGGACGGTTTGGGATATGTCACGCAGCCCCAATGGCAATGCTATTCCACCATTCCTGAATACCATTGCCGAGGCGGCGCGTCGACTTGGCAGTGAAGAACAACTGCAACACTATATCGATATTTTAATGGACATGATGGAGCGTACTACGGGCTCCATTCACGGTTTTCATACTACTATTCCCAGCCCCGGCCTGCCCGATTTGTTAAACCAGATGCCGTATTTGCTTAGCGAACTATCCCTTGAAGGTATCAAGAACTGGATTGACTATGGTATCAACAACTACAGTAATAACCCGGATCGGCAAAAAGATTATTTTTGTCTGCAATCGGCTGACAGCAAAGCGATTTTAAGCCGTGAACGACATGGAACCCTGTTCATTGATAATGAGCGCAAGCTTGATTTGTATTTAAAGGCACTGTGGCAACAAAAGTCATACCTGATTCCCTATTCCAACGCCTTTGATCAGCTACGCAAACCCATGCCCTACTATGATCATCTGGGTATTCGTGTTCCGGATGTCTTTGATGATAAAGAAACAGTCCAGGGAGATATAAAAGGTATTGATCGTTATCGTGCAGTACTGGCGCATATTGCGGCACACCAGCGCTGGACTACAGCGATTATCGCCGATAATTTCAGTCCTTTTCAACGCATCGCGATTGAAGCACTGGAGGACTCCCGGGTGGAGTACCTGGCCATGCAGGAATACCCGGGCTTAAGAAAAATATTTTTATCCCTGCACCCGGTACCGCAAGAAGACGCCTGCGATCCTGAAAAAGAATCCTGTATTCGACATCGTCTGGCCATGCTTTCTTATGGCATTCTCAATGCTGGCCATAATTACAAAAACCCTGATTTGCTGGAATGCATTCAGCAATTTCATGACATTATGAGACAGGACGGGACGACCACAAAGGATGTCGTTCAAATTGCCATTTCTTATATCGCCAAAACTCGCCGCCAGTCAGATCAATCGCCCAAGGTACGTTTTGAAGATACCGAGGTGGATTACCGCGACGATAACCGCCATATGTGGAAATTTATTGAAGAAGGTGATGAGGAAGAGGCCTTTGAAGATCAGAATGAAGTCAAGCCAAACGAAAGCGAGTTTGATGGTTTGCCACCACGCCATTACAAGGAGTGGGATTACAAAACCAGGTCCTATCGACCGGATTGGGTAAGCCTGTATGAGACCCTGCACCCGTCAGGCAATGCCGCCGAGATTGACAAGTTGCTGGAAAAACATGCCGGTTTGGCCAAGCAACTGAAACAACTTCTGGACTTACTTAAACCACAGAAATATGTGCGTGTACGTTACCAGGAAGAAGGCAGTGAACTCGATCTGGACGTGGCGATTCGATCCCTGATTGATTTTAAAAGCGGCGCCCAGCCTGATCCGCGTATCAACATGAGCCATAAGCATGACGGTCGGGATATCGCGGTTATGCTGTTGCTGGACTTATCCGCTTCACTTAATGAAGTGCCGGAGGGTTGTGATCAGACTATTTTGCAACTTAGCCAGGAAGCCGTCGCCTTGCTAGGCTGGGCCATTGAACACCTGGGTGACCAGTTTGCGATTGCCGGTTTCTCATCCAACACGCGTCATGAAGTACGCTATCAACATATTAAAGGATATAGTGAACACTGGAACGAAGACGTAAAGGCTCGTCTGGCGGCCATGGAGGCCGGTTATTCGACCCGCATGGGTGCCGCACTGCGACATGCTGCCCATTATCTTGGTGCTCAAAGGGCCGATAAAAAACTGTTGCTGGTGCTTACGGATGGCGAACCCTCTGATATCGATGTTGATGATCAACGCCTGTTGATTGAAGATGCCCACAGGGCGGTACAGGAACTGGATCAGGATGGAATCTACACCTACTGTATTAATCTTGATGCCAATGTAAGACCAGGAGAAGACGAGTATGTTACTGATATATTTGGTCAGCAATATACCGTAATAGATAATATAGAACGATTACCGGAAAAATTACCACAATTATTTATGTCGCTGACAAAGTAAGTTTTTGTGACGCTTTTATGTCTATGATGGTTCAGGAACTTTTCTGCCACCAATGGGCTATGGTCCTGCCCACCACCTTGTTGACCAGATAACCGTAGGAGCGGTGTACATTCAACCCTCCTTCGTCTCGGAAATAATTGTAGACGTCTTTGTACTCATCTTCTATAGATTCCGTCAGGCCCCGTTCAATCATGGTCTGGTAGTCATCGTGTACCATGATATCCAGTGTCACCAGATCCCCGACCGAGGCGATATTTTTCCATCGACGTATATTTCCAGGATAGCGTTTCTCGTCAGGTTGTTTGGCATTGACCATACGTCTCTGAAAAAAGCGCATACCCAATGGGCTGCCAATGGTTAAGAAGAGATCGATTCGTTGCCTGATATCCTGTTCAAACCACAATTCCCACAGACTATCAAAGGCAATCACGGATCCAAGGCTATGACCGATAAGCAGTACCCGTTCATTATGCTCAAAGGACTTTTGTAGCTCCTCCTTCAGAAGACCCCGAATCCTGCAGGCAATATTGTTTTTGTTGGCAAAGTAACGTGACATTTCCCGTATCGAGGCCTTGATCGCCGGGTCAGGAATAAACGGAATAAACCAGGGAAAGCGATCGCCCATGGCCATAAAGAGCCTGGCGGTTTTTCGGCGCCAGGAACGGGCCTCTTCTTTGTCTTTCTCGTCAGGACCATTTTGCAAGAACAGCCTGTCAATCCAGGGCAACAGGGGTTCAATGGTTGCAGTCTCATGGTAATAAAAACGATTCCATGGGATCAATGAGAAGCAATTTTCCTGTTCCGCCATTTGTTTTGCGATATCGGGATTGGTCTGGCGCACACCATGCAGCAGGGAGCGCCACAGGATCCGATGGTGATCCTCCGGTTTTGGCTTGGGATTTTTGCCAGGAACAAAAAGGATGCGCGGTGCTTTGTTGGCTGTATTCATTTTATTGTTTCAGCTGTTTTGTATCATTATATATAGTATCCATCGGACAGATGGTTATAATACGCTGGAATTTGATTACAGAAAGTATTTTTCATGGCGCAGCAGAAATCAATCGCCACGCATATCGTGGATTTTGGCATATTACGTATTTTACTAATCATGCTGGCTATCGTCCTGATGGTTCTGCGGTTCTGGGCCGATGCCGAGGTCAGTTACGGCGACTGGAATATGATACCGACCCTGATCGCACCGGCCCTGGTACCTATCGTCTTTATGGGCCTCTGGCTTGATGTCATCATGTGTTTTGTATTCAAGTCCGACAAGACCGGAGCCGCCAGAAAGAAATACAAGATCGCGATTGCAACCGACGTGACGACGGTATTGACTATGTTGCTGGTCTGGCTAACTTTCTTTACCAACCTTGGCAGCTCGACCACCTGACCAGGCGGCCCCCCGCACTCCACTGGAATCGCCATATTTTGCTGCCACCAGCCGGGTATCGACGCGATCGGAAAATACATATTGCCCCCACAGCCTTGGTACATTCTGGTACAGGCGTTCGATGTTCGACATGCCGCCGCCAAGTACAATCGTATCCGGATCGACAATATTGATCACATGCGCCAGGGATCGCGCCATCCGGTCTTCATAACGTAGCAGCACCTGTTCGCTGTCCTTATCCCCGGATGCGGCCTGGGCCACAATGGTTTCGGCGGAAAGCAGGTTACCGGTCATTGTGGCGTAATCGTTTTGCATGCCGGGACCGGACAGGAAAGTTTCAATGCAGCCTTGTTTACCGCAGTAACACGTGGG
>CAJVXG010000107.1 GCA_913009215.1 uncultured Gammaproteobacteria bacterium
GAGCTGCTGTAGCTAGAACTGCTGGACGAGCTACTTCTGATCCTGGCGATAGCCTTTTTAATATCTTTGATACTGCTGGAGCCATCGGGCAGGTATTTTGAGGCTGCACGTACATAAGCTTTGGCTGCATTAACGCTTTTGTTATTAACGGCCTTGCGTGCCTTGTTGATGTAATAATCACCGATCTTCTTCCTGGCACCTGCAATGTCGATATTATCGGGATCAATACCGGATGCCTTGCGGATATAACCGACGGCTCTTGTGGGAAGGTTTTTCTCCAGCGCCTTACCGGATTTTGTAATGTAGTAGGCAATAATTTTCTTGATGCCATCTTTGGCGCTGGTATTGTCTGGCTCAAATGCCAGGATCTGGCGATAACGCTGTAACGCATTTTTGCCTGATGGGCTGGTGATGCGCCCGGCATTGAAATCCTTGTTTGCCTTTTTTAACATGCTCGTAATGCGCGGGTCTCCACTTCCTCCAAATAAAAACCACCCGCCGACGGCAAGGCCGATGACCAGCGCCAACCCGGCAATACCGATAATGGCGAATTTGGCGCCACTACCTGATTTGTTGGCAGGACGTTTTACCTTCCGAGTCACATCATCTGACAGCGCAGGTTTGTTATCGACCAGCCGGTCCAGCACTTCTTTGACGCTTTGTGGACGGTCCTTGGCATACACGGCCAGCATCCAGTCAATAACTTGCAAAAAAGGCTTGCTGTATTTTCCCTTGCCGACCTCGACAGCCGCCTTCATCGGGTCCGGACTACCGGACTGAATGGCATCGATACGGGCAATGGATTCGGAAGGCTTTACCGTGCTCTTGCCGGTGTTGGTAATGCAGCGATACATGGTGGCGCCAATGGCATACAGATCAGTCCATGGGCCCTGTTTACTGTGCGGGCTGTATTGCTCAAATGGCGCATAACCCGGCGAAATAATACCGGTAATGGTCTTGGAGTGTTCGCCGAGGGCCTGCCGGGCGGAACCAAAATCAATCAGCACCGGGGAACCGTTCTTGCGCAAGTAAATATTACCCGGCTTGATGTCGCGATGCAGAAAATCTTTTGCATGGACGGCACGCAAACTGTCCAGGATCGGGATAATAATGGCCCTGACCTGTTCTTCAGTAAGTGGTTTCTTTTTCTTGATCAGAAAATTGCTCAGCGAGTCGCCATCTTCATAGTCCATCACCAGATAGGCCGTGTTGTTCGCCTCCATGTGGCGTCGAACACGAACAATATTAGGCTCATTAAAGCGTGCCAGGGTGCGGGCCTCATCAAGGAAATTACTCAGGCCGTATTGGTACTCCTTGTCAGAGGCCTCTGACTTCGCAGTAACGTCGAGTTTGTTTTGATCCCGGTATACAAACTCCACCGGCATAAATTCCTTAACGGCAACATGACAATGCAAGACATGGTCCCAGGCCTTGTAGGTAATACCAAAACCACCGATGCCGAGTATCGATTTGATCTCGAAATCTCCAACGCGGGTACCAATGGCTAATGCCTGGTTGTATGCTTTATTTGCCATGATTAACTACCGGGGATGCTTTTTAGTTTTAGTTTATCGTCTTTTTCATTATTCTTTGGTATCGGCGTTTCAGCATTACTTTCCGATTGCTTGTGCGGCGCCGGTTGCTGAAAATAGTATAAGGCAAAAATGGCCAGAATAATGAACAGGATAATGGTCATTATAAGCGTTTTCCTGGACTTTTTTGCTGTTGGAACCGTTTTTTCGTCATTTTGCGACTTATTTCCGCCAACAATATCAACCACCACGACCATGGTATTGTCCTGATTGGGTTTATCGGCCTTTTCTACGGCGGCGGTCAGCGCCACGGCAAAGTGTTGGGCGCTGCCATCGTTGGCACTGATACGGCTAATGTCCCTGGAGGAAATGCTGTCCAGGCCATCACTGGAAAAGAGCAGGCGATCGCCTTTTTGCAAGCTAAATTCCTTCTTGGGCAAGTCAATGGCGGCCAGTTCCTCTCCCATGACACAGCTGTAAAGCATGTTGCGATTGGGTGCATTGACTGCCTGCGATTTGCTAACCAAACCGGTATCCACATTGCGATCCATAATGGCGCCAAGGCTGTGGTCAGCATTAAGCTTGATGCAGGAACCATCCCGGATGAGATACAAATGGCTGTCACCAACACTGACCCAATACAGTCGATCCCTGATAAGCAATGCGCCGACCAGGGTGCTGGCCATGCCTTCGTAATCGCTATTCTCGGAAATCGCCCTGGCCACGGCCTGGTTGGCGCCATGCAATGCATTGTTTAACAATTTCGGGATGTTGTTACTGGAAGAATAAGCGCTTTGGATAGTGCGGCTGAAGCAATTGGTGACGGTTTTGCTGGCAACTTCACCGGCGGCCTCACCACCAACACCATCCGCCAGCACCACCAGCAGGTGATCCAGTGTATCGAAAGCTTCATTGCTGGCACCGGGGTCTGTGACAATATAACTGTCTTCCTGGTTGCCACGCGAACCGAGTATGTCTGATGTTCCAATGTCGTAAAATTTATTCATAGATGGTCCCAGTCAAATTTATCATCACATAAAGGGATAAATAACAGCCTGGTTTTCCCTATCGTAATCTGGTCGTGCGACTGCAGGGGTTTGGGTTCCAGTAATGGTGCGTCGTTGAGATAAGTCAGGTTCGCCGCTTCACCATGCTGGATATAAAACGTTTTGCCCTTGGGATCATAGGTCAGCCTGGCATGGCCATCGCGGGCAATTTCGTCATCATGGTCAGCACCAAATGTCAGCGAAATAGTTTGGTCGTTGGCACGGCCAATGGTATTCGACCCATGGTAGAGTGGTTTGCTGGCGCCTTTCCCGGGACCTTCTATAATAACGAGCCAGCCGACCACTGGCCGGTTGCCGTCGGTTCGCACTACCTGGGTAGCGTTATCCTTGTTGTCACTGGCCATGGTGGTGCCATCGTGACTGACACTCAGGTCCAGTGTGGCGACGTCCTGATCTTCACTGGAGCGCCGTACCGGTCGGGTTTTTTCATCACCAATATTGCTGCTGGGTTGGGTATCATCCATCAGGATATTGGCACTGCAATGCGGACAGATACTGTGTCGATCTGCATCATACTGGTGCAACCCCGCTGAACATCGAACCATTTTAGTCATATCAGGCCTGCCTTACGTATAAGCGGTTAATCAGGTTGTTCAGACAATGCTGGCCTGAGGTATTCAGCGCCTGTTCTTCACGGCCCTGCGTTAAATGCATAAGGTAGACTATAAAGGCGCTTTGTAACAATGCCAGCAACGTCGTATTAAACGCAACGGCCAGGCTTTTGGTTAAATTACCCAGCAAGGCCGGATCCTCGGGGTTGGCACTGCCGGCCACCGCAAGCGTGATGGCGATGCCGTAGACGGTGCCAATGAAGCCCAGGGTGGGCAGCAACCAGGACACATAACGCAGCATGGAGTATTTGAGATCCAGCTGATGTGAGAATAATTCCAGTTGTGAATTCACCATCATGGTGGCTTGCTCTACCGAGCGACTGCTTTGGAACTGCATAACGGCCTGGTGGATCAGGCGCGGCAGAAACGCCGATTCGTCTTTGGCCTCTTCCTTGACGCTCTTGAAAATAGGCCCCATATCTTTAGGTTGCAGAACCACCAGGTCATCAACGGGTAAATAGCTTCTTTGCAGGTGGCTTATAGATATGCGGGATTCCTGATAGCGATAATAGAGTTCACCAAGACCGAGGAAGAACATGAGCCACATGATATTTTGTATGGTAACGGGGTAGGGCAAGCCCTTGCTGCCTTTATCGAGCAGCAGCTGTGCCAGAGAATCAGATAACACAAAATGCATGAGCAGCAGAAATAACATAGCAATGACTATTGCCGTGAGCGCGATATAACCTCGTTTGGGCCGAATAGGATTCATGGTTTTTATTCTAATCGATTTTTTCGCCACATTCCGGGCAGGACTGGGCCCGGACCAGGATAACGGTACCGCAGCCGGGGCATCGTATACGTTGACCGGAGATGGTCTCGTCACTGCGATAAGCAGGACCGCCACCGTTACTGCCACGCTTTCCTCGATGCACTTTTGGAACACCGGCAATAAAACGGGCATCGCTGTTGCTGTTACCAGCCCCGCCATAAGCTGCGGTCGGAGCCAGCATGGCCAGTAGCTCGGCAATAGAGTATATGCGTTCACCGAAGGAGAATTCATCATCGTGCAGCACATACCCCTGCTTGAAGGGAAAGCGCTTGCCGTCCTTGATTTGCTCAATACCATTAACCGAACCCAGATCGGAAAGATGGTAGGTGCTCTCGGTCACGATCAGTTCAGCATGGCGACGACCCACAGAGTCGTCGTCCAGCTTGATGTCTCCATGTCTGCCAATGATATAAGTGCGACTTCTCAAAACAGTAGTTTCTAACGTTTTTCAAACAAATAAGGGCTATACGGGATTTTGTTTTATATGCAATGATCTCACACCGAGTATATATAAGGTAACGGGCAGGTCTAACGCTTAAGCAGGACGTATACCGCACCGGTGCCGCCATCTCGTGGCAATGCCGAGCAAAAAGCCAGGACCTCATCTTTCTGTCTGAGCCAGGAATTAACTTTTCCCTTTAATACCGGTAGCTTATCAGATGAACTTAAACCTTTTCCATGAATAATCCGGACGCATCGTTGATCCCTTTGGCGGGCATTACGAATAAATGCGCTGATTTTCTCTCTTGCTTCAGGCACCTTGTTTCGATGCAGGTCCAGTTCGGCCTCGACCACAAATTTCCCACGTCGCAGTTTGCGCAAAACGGTACGTTGTAGCCCTGGGCGGGCAAAGAATAACTCCTCACCGGATTCGGTATCGTATTCCGGTTCGTAATCGTCCGATAGCAGGCTATCCATGACGGCTTCGTCGTCTTCCTCCCTTTTGTGTGCGATCGGCTTCCGGGATTTTTTATACGGTGAAATCTTGTCCTGTTTTAACGGACGCACCGTAGACATGAGCTTGCGGAATAGCCCTACACCACCTTTTTGTTTGTCTTCATCTGCCACAAGCGATGCAATATCAGGCCTGGTTCTTCAGGAAGCGTTCGGCATCCAGTGCCGCCATACATCCTGTGCCTGCCGATGTAACGGCCTGGCGATAGACATGGTCCTGGACATCACCGGCCGCAAAGACGCCCTCGACGCTGGTGGCCGTGGCGTTGCCATTACGTCCCATTTGTGTGACGAGGTAGCCGTGCTCCATATCCAGTTGATCGACAAAAATATCCGTATTGGGTTTGTGGCCAATGGCTATGAAGACACCAGTCAGGTCGATATCTTTAGTTGTGCCTTCATTGCTTTTAATACGCATGCCGGTGACACCGCTGTCGTCACCCAGCACTTCATCCAGCGTATGATTCCATTCGATAGTGATATTGCCGTTTTTGGATTTTTCCAGGATCTGGTCAATCAGTATGGCCTCGGCCGAGAATT
>CAJVXG010000108.1 GCA_913009215.1 uncultured Gammaproteobacteria bacterium
TGATTGCTCTAGATCTTTAACGCCTAATGTAATCATGCTGATTCTAGGCTTCATGCTTGCGTCCTGTTTTTGTTGCATACTATTGTTCTCCATTATCTATTTCGTTTCATGCGCCGTACGACATACTTCTCCAACTCAACCAGGAATAATACCGAGGAGGCGACCAGCAGAATGCGTAACCATATATGGAAGTCGATAGCCGTGGTGCCAAACAAGGACTGCATGGGTGCCAGGTAGGTAAAACCAAGCTGGAAGATAATGAGTATACCAATAGAAATCAGCACATAACGGTTGCCCGTTAATCCCGCCCAGTTAAATACCGAGGCAGTGATATAACGAGAATTAAATAAGTAAAAAATCTCGAACATGACCAGTGTGTTCACCGCGACTGTGCGAGCATGCTCGATACTGACACCTTGCGCCATATCCCAAAGATAAAGCCCGAATGTTCCGCCCATCAGAATAACGGAGACAAAGGCAACGCGCCAGATAAGGTGAGGTGTCAGCATCGCTTCATGGGCGTCGCGTGGCGGGCGTCGCATTACATTCTGTTCGGGCGGTTCAAATGCCAGCGACAGCGCCAGGGTAACTGCCGTCACCATATTCACCCAGAGTATCTGCACCGGCGTTAATGGCAGCTGCTGAAAACCAAACAGGATGGCGGCCAGGATAATCAGTGCCTCACCTCCATTGGTCGGTAGAATGAAGAGTATGGACTTTTTGAGGTTGTCATATACCGTGCGTCCTTCTTCCACGGCGTGAGCAATAGAGGCGAAATTATCGTCAGCGAGCACCATTTCGGCAGCCTCCTTCGCCGCTTCGGTGCCGTTGTGACCCATGGCAGTACCGACGTCGGCACGTTTCAGCGCCGGTGCATCGTTTACGCCATCGCCCGTCATGGCGACGATCAAACCCTGTTCCTGCATCAGCCTGACCAGGCGCAGTTTGTGTTCAGGATTGACACGCGCATACACATCAACATCTTGCACCCGGTGGCGCAGCTCATCCTCACTCATTACTTCAAGTTCTTGTCCGGTGAGTACGTCATCGGTATTAACGAGTTTCAGTTGACGGGCAATGGCGCGTGCGGTGGCGCCATGATCGCCGGTAATCATCTTCACCCGGATGCCGGCCCGGTCACAGACCTGCACCGCCTCAATGGCTTCCTCGCGAGGGGGATCAATCAAGCCAAACATGCCCAGCATAATCAGGTCATTTTCTACATCACTGAACGTTAGCTCCATCTGTTCTTTACTTGCCGGCTTGACTGCAATGGCCAATACTCGCTGACCTTGCTGTGCCATTTCTTCAATACGGCTCAACCAGTAACTTCTATCCAGAGGCTCATCGCCATCAACCGCTCTCTGCTGAGCGCATATCTCCAATACACGTTCAGGCGCACCCTTGAGAAAGATGAAGGCATCACCTGTGTGACTATGATGCAGCGTCGCCATAAAACGATGCTCGGATTCAAAGGGGATAAGATCGGTACGCGGGTATTGTTTGGCCTCGGTCTCAATATCCAGTCCGGCCTTCAAACCTGCCACCAACAATGCCCCCTCCATCGGGGCGCCATGGACCAGCCATTCACCGTTTGTTTGTTCCAGCGACGCATCATTGCAAAGCACCGCAGCCCGAACCACCTCCAGCAAAAGCGGCCTTTCCTTGAGAAGCACCTCCCTGTTCGCGAGCGTAATAGCACCGTGGGGATCGTAGCCCGTGCCACCAAACTCAAACAGATTGGCGGCGCTAGCCATTATCCGCACAGTCATTTCATTGCGCGTCAGGGTGCCGGTTTTGTCCGAGCAAATTACTGTTACCGCACCCAGGGTTTCGACGGCAGCTAACCTGCGAATAATGGCATTACGCCGGGCCATGCGTTGTACACCAATCGCCAGCGTAATGGTCATAATGGCGGGCAGTCCTTCGGGGATTGCGGCCACCGCCAGGCTGACTGCGGCAAGAAACATTTCAGCGACTGCATAATTCCGAACCAGCGATCCGAAAGCGAAAGTAATAATGGCAATACCCAGAATGGCGGCCGTCAGCCAGCGGCCAAACTGGGCCATTTGACGTAACAGCGGGGTCGTCACGGATTCCACTTCCGAAACCAGAGTGCTGATGCGGCCAATCTCGGTTTGTGCACCGGTCGCAATCACCACGCCGGCACCCTGGCCATGGGTCACCAGGGTGCCTGAATAAGCCATGCAGCAGCGATCGCCGATCACGGTCTCCTGGGCGACAGGATCGGTGATCTTTTCTACCGCCATCGACTCACCTGTCAGTACCGACTCCTGAATTTGAAGACCTTTGATGCGAAACAAGCGCAGGTCTGCCGGGACCTTATCGCCCGGTTGCAACAAGACAACATCGCCTGGCACCAATTCTTCAGCCCGGATCGTTGTTTGTCGGCCATTACGCATAACCATAGCATTCGGAGAAAGCATCTGCCGTATGGCTCTCAAGGCATTCTCGGCCTTGCCCTCTTGCACGAATCCAATCACGGCATTGAGAAAAACCACACCAAAGATCACACTGGCATCCACCCAGTGCCCCAGCATGGCGGTGATAGCGCCTGCAACAATCAGCACATAGATCAATACATTATGGAATTGGTAGAAAAACCGTATCAGTGGACCACGCGTCTTCGGTTCGGGAAGTCGGTTCGGCCCGTATTTGCCAAGTCTGTGAGTTATTTCTTTTGTGGATAGACCATCCGGGGTTGCAATGAGCGATTCCAGGACGGTTTTGTTGCTTTCGGTATGCCAACTTTCTGGTGTCGAAACCGGCGCATCGGATTGACGATTACGCTTTCTGCATGCTTTACTAACCACAGCACCAACCACAGCCAGAATGATCAACACAGCAAGGACGATCAACCATTTGGTAACCGCCACATCAAAGTCCCAATCAAGATTATTATTCATTTGGACATCAAAAGTACACGATGGATCATGTCGTTGCGGTAGATATGCTTCTGCGCCCGTTTGTTTTTATGCCGGGTGCGGGGAATCAGGTGGTGCTTGCTCAGAAAAGGCGTGGCGAGACAACACAGTAGACAGCCCTTACTCTCGGCTCTGTTATTGTTGGGATTACCAGGCAGCACGTTATTAATCGAGCTCAGGACCGATAATAAATTCTACCGGTTCAAAACCGTTTTCCTCTAATTCGGCGCTGATATCGTCCCAGTTCCAATCCGGGTTCTCTTCCTGCACGGCGGATACCAGGGCCACGGCATTGCGGAAGGCGGTATGTTCGTCAAAATCATCGGGTATTCTTATGACTCCGATTTTATTGACATCCTGTGATGGAAGAACCATAACTTTGCAGCTCATGGGTGACCTCATGTGGTTTTGATAATGACAGCTATGATACGGCTGTTTTTGTTAAAACTAAACATATCCCGGGTATTATTGGTCCAACAGTCGGGACAGGGGTGTCCGTTTGTCACCACAGACCTGTACTCTTGCCGTTAATACAGGGCATAATAATTTGATGGGTATATTAGTCACGGCGACGGATAGTTGGGCACTATGGGCCTTGTTGCTGTTGTGTGCCGCAGCGGGTTTCTGGTTCGAAAAGACATATGCCGGCGCCCGTGTATCCGGACCCATCATCACCATGCTGCTTGCCTTTGCCTTGTCCAATGCCGGTGTTATCCCGGCACAAAGTGCCGTCTACGATACCATCTGGCGTTACCTGTTGCTGCTGGCGATTCCGCTGTTATTGTTTCAGGCCAATATCAAACAAATATTTTCCGAATCTGGCAAGACCTTGCTGGCCTTCCTGCTCGGTTTGCTAGGCGTATTAATTGGCGTCCTGCTGGCCTACTGGCTCATCCCGGTCGGTAAATCGGATTGGCAAGTCGCTGCTGTTTTTACGGCACAATTTATTGGCGGGCCTGAGAACTATAACCAGGTCGCCGGTTCGTTGTCTTTAAATAACAAAACCTTGCTGGAAGGCGGTAAGGCGGCGATTCACCTGGTGTTTGTGTTTTATTTTATTATTCTGTTCTTGCTGGTGTCGATACGAACCTTGCGCATGCAGTTCAAGGAGGCATTGACGGATCGCTGGGGTCCTACCGTAGTGGTGGTAGTGGATGAAACGCGCAAGGGTTCCAGCATCTATGTGCCGACTCTTAGCACCGGACTGGCTTTGAGCGCGGCTATTTGCGCCCTGGGTGTGTGGGCCGAATCGGTGCTCAACTGGCAGGGCGCCGCGATCCTGATTATCACCGTGGTTTCCGTCATTCTGGCGCTGGCGTTACCCAGGGCCATGGCCAGGATCGAGGGCAGTAACGAATTCGGGATTTTATTAATGCAGCTGCTGTTTGCGGTCGTTGGTGCCAGCGCTAATGTGTCCGTGGTCGCCAAGTCGGCCCCGGTGTTGCTGGCGGTGGCCGTCATTATTGTGGTTGTGCATTTGCTGTTTGTTATTTTGGTCGGGCGCTGGTTGAAATTGAGTTTGCCGGAGATAGTAATAGCCTCCAATGCCGCCATCGGCGGCCCGTTGACCGTTGCCGCCATGACTTCGGCCAGGCGTTGGCACCACCTGGTGGTTCCGGCGGTGCTCTATGGAACCATTGGTTATGCCATCGCAAACTATATTGCGCTATGGCTCGGCAACTGGCTCAAGTAGCGTTAGCGTTTGTCGTAAATTCCCAGTTTTCCTGACTTGTCAAATGTCAAAACATTATAGGCCTGTTTGCGAGGTCCCTCCATACCGGGGGCGCCCATAGGCATCCCGGGCACCGTGAGTCCGACCACCTTGGGTTTTTCTTTCAGCAATTTGCGAATGAGGTCGGCGGGCACGTGGCCCTCGATAATATAGCCGTTTACCACGGCCGTATGACAAGAGGCGAACCGGGGTTGCACACCATAACGCTCTTTGACTACATTCATATCGGTAAGATCCACGGCCTTGACCTGAAAGCCATTGGCTTCAAGGTGCGACACCCATTTCTTGCAGCAACCGCAGGTCGGGCTTTTGTACACTGTGACCGTGGGCCCGGTGGTTTTGACGGCTTGCTCACAGGCGACGATAAACAGCATACTTATTATTAATACTAATCCGCCAAGGATGGGTTTTTGCAGTTTCTTCATGATCGGAATCCAGTACATATAGATAAAGTCCAAGTATACACTGACTTTGAGGTACAGAAAATAAATCATTCCAATCTCTTTAACTGATGGATAATGATCTTACATATAACAAATTAGCATCAGATGAAAAAGAGATGTTTAATAGGTTGTTGGAGAGCGACTTCCCTGGTAGAGGGCAGATTCGTGAACAAGTTTTTGTAGGTTGGGGTGAGGTACGAACCCCAACGTATCAACCCCAAAAGGAATTGAGGTCTAAACAAATACGTTATCGTCGATCGAAGGTTTTTGGTGGAAGTTGTTTCTTTACGGAAATCTGGTCGAACGACATCACATGATATAATAACTGGAGA
>CAJVXG010000109.1 GCA_913009215.1 uncultured Gammaproteobacteria bacterium
TTATGTGGTCATCATTTTGAATGTCATCAGATCCTTGAGGCCGGAACCCAGTGCACTGAAGAACTTTTGTCCATCGATCATGTAGTACTGAACCTTCATGGTCAGGGCACAACCGTAAATAATGGCCACCAGTGCAAGTAACGAACCTATGGCCAATGTCGACATGCCCGTGACGCCCTGACCAATGGTGCAACCCAGAGACAGGATACCGCCGACACCCATCAAGGCGCCACCAGTAATCTGGCTAAACATATCATTGCGACTGGTGAAGTGTTCCCAACGGAAATTGCCACTAAAAATGGCATAGAGAAAGGCCCCTATAATCACGCCCGATACCGCCGCAATACCAAAATTAATCGTCGACCCGGTAAAAGTAGTCAAGTAGTTAATAGAATTACCAATCGGTGCAACAAACGAAAAAGACTCGAGCCGGATTGGCTCGAAATCATCGAATCCCAATGCGCCAGTGATATACCAGCCTCCAATAATGACCAGACCGATGGTGACACCGGCAAGAATATTATTGAAATTCTTGCGAAAATCGGAGTTCAGGAAGGCAAACAGGATCAGGGCCCCGCCAAAAATGGCGGCCAGAGCCCACTGTGCCGTAGCGATATTTTCAAAAGGAAATATCTTCATTAACAAATCGGCAAAACCCTGGTTTTTCATTGCGAAAGATTCGGCCAGATCAATATTGGTCTTCTCAACCCAATTAATACGGAACAGAGCAATAAAACCCGTCAAGGTCATTAATGCAAAAATGCCCAGGCTCACCATCACTATCAATGATTTGATATTGCCCATACCAACGCGTACCAGCGTGCGCTGACCACATCCCGACCCCAAGGTCATACCAACACCGAAAGTGAAACCGCCAAACAAGGCGCCCAGCCAACCAAAATTCATGGACAAATAAATTGATTTGGTTAAATTAACGTGCTCCACATTGGCTTGCAGAATCTGGGCGCCAACAATGGCAATACCGGTGGCCAGCATCCAGGCGCGAAAACGGCCCTTGTCACCCATATTGACCCAGTCGCTTATGGCGCCCATGGTACAAAAATTTGTTTTTGCGACGACAAAACCAAAAATAATGGCAAGACCGAAGGTCCACAGGACCACTTTATGTATATTACCAAACTCAAAGCCAAAAAAGCTCTGCAACAGCTCCATATAGACCTCCAAAACCTGATAAGAGAGAAGAAAACAGGATTTATTGTTATGGCAAAAACCAACTCCATGGAGACGCGCCTCAATGCCGGGTTATTCCTGCCCCGACCCCAATCAGACCCGGATTGTGCCTGCCTTTGGCCTAAAGCACCAGCCTCTAAGCACCTAAAAAGGGCCAAAAATCAGTGATATCGTGTGGGATCGGCTACTTTTGCCTCGGCAAAGCCTTGCGCCCGAAAACGGCAGGAATCGCAGTGGCCACAGGCCCGGCCGGCATTATCCGGATTATAACAGGACAGCGTCAGGGCATAATCCACACCCAGGCGATCCCCGGTCCGGATAATCCCGGCCTTGTCCATGTCCATCAGCGGGGCGAGTACCCGGATAGTGCGGCCATCGACACCAGCCCTGGTGGCCAGGGCCGCCAGGGCATTAAAGGCCTCAAGAAACTCCGGCCGGCAGTCCGGATAACCGGAATAATCCACGGCATTAATACCAATAATAATATCCCGGGCAACCAGTGTTTCCGCCCAGGCCAGCGCCACGGCAAGAAATATGGTATTACGCGCGGGGACATAAGTAACGGGTATACCTTCGCCGGGTTGCTGCGGTACCGCAATCTCATTATCCGTCAGTGCCGACCCCCCCATCCAACCGACGTCCAGTGTCACAACACGATGCTCCACCACACCGACGGTATCGGCAATTTTCCCGGCCGCTTCCAGCTCGGCCCGATGGCGCTGACCATAATCAAAGGTCAGGGCGTACAATAAATAACCCTGGGATTTCGCCAAAGCCAGGGCGGTTGCCGAATCCAGACCACCGGATAGCAACACCACGGCCGGACGACTCTTTTTCTGTGCCATATTTAACTAATGCCCCGGGGCATCGCCCCACAAAATCTTGTGTAGCGGCAACTGCAAACGCACGGCCAGCCGATCCTGCAATACCCAGTCCGCCAGGGTGGTCGCATCAAGTCGATTGTGCGCGGGGGAAAATAGCACATCGCATCGGCTATCCAGCTTGTTGCGCTGTATAAAGTCCCTGCTCCACTCATAATCCTGACGATCCATTAACACAAACTTGACCTCGTCTTTTTCTCTCAACAAGTCCATATTCTCACTTCGGTTTTTTTCCATTTCTCCCGAGCCAGGCGTTTTAATATCCATAACAATACTGACACGATCATCGACCTCGGCAATCGACAAGGCGCCACTGGTCTCCAGCGATACCTTGTATCCCTGATCGCACAAGGCCGATAACAGTAGCCGGCAGTCCGGTTGGCCCAGGGGTTCACCACCGGTGACGGTCACATACAGAGGATCATAGCTGGATACTTCTCTGAGAATATCATGCAACGGCATCAAACTGCCCCCCTGGAAGGCATACTCGGTATCGCAATAGACACAACGCAAGGGGCAACCGGTCAGACGAATAAAAACGGTGGGCCAACCCACCGTTCTGGCTTCGCCCTGCAGGGAATAAAATATCTCGGTAATACGTAAGCGGGCAGAATCCGTGCCTACCGATGCGGCAGACATAATGGCTTACCGCCTACGCTTCTTGGATTTGATTTTTTTAGGTCTGGGTTTCATTTTGTTTAATCGGATCTGGGCCGATTTGGCGTTACGACTCTTAGGGTATCGCTTCACAACCTGTCGCAGCGACTCACGCGCCAACCCCCAGTTCTTCATCTCGTAGTGTGTAAAACCGATCTTTAGCAGCGCGTCACTGACCTTGCGGCTCTTTGGATGGTCGTCCAGGACCTTCCGGAAATTGGTCAAGGCCAGCTTGAAGTTGCGTAACACATAATATGATTCCCCAACCCAATAGCGCGCATTACTAACCAGGGCGCTATTAGGATAACGGCGAACAAATCCAGAGAAGGCCTTGGCGGCCCGGGAATAGTATCCCTGTTTTAATAAATTAAAGGCAGTATCATAATCCTTGCTCTCATTGGCACTACCGGGCACCGCCACCGTTGCCGCGCCGGCAGAGGCGGTGCTGTTTCCCGTTACGGACTTAGGGGATGTGGCCACACCACGCTCCAGTACCGATACCCGTCGGTCAATATCACCGAGCACCACCTGCTGGCGTTTTTTCAGTCGCTTGACTTCGTGCGTCAGTATCTCCACCTGATTACGCAGTTGCTGAATCTGTTTTTGCAAACGATCCATTTGTAACAAGAGATCTACGGCCGTACTGCGAGACACATTACCGCCATCGTTCCCGGAAACAGAAACCACCGGCGCCTTGTCACGCCTTGCCTCTACCGGCAACGACAGGCCGGTAAACAGTAGTAGTGCTGCTGCCAGACCACAGGATAGGCGACTGAAAACCATGGCCTAGTAGGCGATCTCAACGCGTCGGTTCATGCTCCAGGCCGCTTCATTATGTCCCTTGCGCAGCGGCTTCTCTTCGCCAAAACTGACTTTCTTGATGCGACTGCCTTCCACACCCAGTGCGCGCATGATTTTGGCCACGGCATTGGCGCGACGTTCACCCAGGGACAGGTTGTATTCCCGGGTACCACGCTCATCGGCATGTCCTTCCAGACGAATGCGGATAGATTTTCCATTCAGATGATTGGCGTGGGCCTCAATAATACGACGGCTCTCGTCATCGATTTCCGCGCTATTGTATTCAAAATGGATAAGCTTCCTGGACAACAAATCCTTGTCCAGACTGCGACCGGAAACACCACTATCACCACCGGTACCTCCGGTTGTGGTGTCGCCACCAGTACTACCAGTGGTTCCACAAGCGGCCAGACCAAAGGCCAAAATACCTAATATTAATAATTGTGTTATCTTCTTCATTCACCTTACTCCTTGTATTGCAGTTCACGATTATACGGCGACCAGGCTGGTTCACGCACATCACCGTCTCGAAATTTAAAAAGTTGTTTGACACGACCATCGGCAGACACCGAGGCCAACACGCCCTTGCCACCGACCTGTGCCGCATACAGGATGATGCGGCCGTTGGGTGCAAAGCTCGGGGACTCATCCAGCAAAGTACTGGTAATAATTTGCAAGCCACTGTTTTCAATATCCAGCACGGCGATATGATAACGCCCACGGCTACGGGACACCAAGGTTATCGTCTTGCCATCCGCGGAATAGGATGGGCGGGCATTATAGCTACCCTCGAAAGTCAATCGGCGTACATTACCGCCAGAGGCGCTGACTTCATAAATCTGCGGACTGCCGGCACGATCGGACGTAAACACCAGGCGCGAACCATCCAGGGACCAGGCCGGTTCGGTATCAATGGCCGGGTTGCGTGTAATACGTTTGAGCTTCCTGGTGGCCAGGTTCATGACATAGATCTCGGCATTACCGTCTTTGGAGAGTGTCATGGCCAGGCTGCGACCGTCCGGAGAAAAAGCCGGTGCACTGTTGATGCCCGGATATTGCGCCACCAGACTGCGTTTACCGCTGCTAATATTCTGTACGAAGACCTTGGAACGTCTATGCTCAAAAGAGACATAGGCAATCTTGCGACCGTCCGCGGACCAGGCCGGCGACATCAGGGGTTCGCGCGATGTCACCAATGACACCGGTCCATAACCATCGGAATCGGCGATCTTCAGTTTATAAGTACTGCCACTAGCGGTGGATTGTTTGGTGATATAGGCAATACGGGTATTAAATGCCCCGGACTCTCCGGTCAGTTTTTCATAAATAATATCGCTGATCTGGTGGGCTACCTTACGAACCAGTTTGCGGCCGACAGTGTAACGAAAACCAGCCAATTGTTTTTCCTTGAAGATATCAAACAAACGAAACTCAACCTGATATTTATTAGCGCCCAGTTGTTTGATTTCTCCAATGACCAGGGCCTCAGTCTTGAGCAAACGCCAATCCTTGAATATCACATCCTTACGCGTATGTGGATTAGACAGGAAATCCTTTTTCGGGATAATGGCAAAATGACCACTGCGTGCCAGATTAGCAGCAACGATGTCAGATATATTATGCGGTGGGCGGCTCTTTCCTTCCCAGCTAAAGGGCACGACGGCAATAGGCAAGCCCGACTTTACTCCCTTGGTGATCTCGATACTCAGATCGGCCTGTGCCGATACCCAGCACAGCAAGAAACCGAAACCTGTTACTACCTTTGACAAGCTATTCAACATTAACTCCTGTTTACTCCTTCGGGTTAAACGTAAAATTTATCGACCGAAACGGTTCAAACAACGTGCTGTCCTCGGGCACAGGCAGCGGAGAAGCCTTATGCACCGCATTGACAACGGAACGGTC
>CAJVXG010000110.1 GCA_913009215.1 uncultured Gammaproteobacteria bacterium
CGGACGATTTCGATACGCTCAATCTGGTCAATGGGTATATCCTGAAACGAGGTCGTACCCAGTGTTGCTGAACCGACCTTGATGCCATTGATTAGCACCAATACCTGGCCGGATTCAGCACCGCGTAAATAGAATGATGTGGCTTTGCCCGGGCCACCGCTATTACTGATACCCAGGCCCACAGTCCCGCGCAATAAATCTGGTACAGAAGTAGCTTGCTGGCGCTCAATATCGTCTCTGGTGATGACGGTAACCGACGCTAATGTACTGTCAGCCGTGGTCGCAGTACGTGTTGCCGTGACGACTACGGTATCTGATCTGGTTTCATCGGCAGCCACAGCGACCGGGGTGTTGACCAGAATAATACCGGCCCAAAGAAAACGTAAAACCATGGTTACTCCTTCGCACTCACCCGTGCAAATACTGTAAACGTGAGAAACGAAGGCCGCAGAGACGATATTGGCTCTTCAGAATACCCTCCGTATTCCCCAAACACACTTCTGGCCGGTCTCCGGGCTTACGAGTTAGTGCCTTCATCTGCGCCTTCCCATGCTTTTGCACAGTGGCGTATGCAGACTATGACTCGCTTACCGTTGCGGGGGCAGCGCTGGAATTGTCGTAACCATATGGTTTAAACGCACCAGCTTCCCGTTTCATCCCTGTAAGTGAAAACTTATCAGGGACACCTGAAGCAAATGAGGGCGAACCTTATGTTGCTGTGGTTTGTCAGTCAAGCAAAATTATACGACAATATTTTTTATTATGTTTTATTTACAGTTATCCGGATTTGTTATTGTTGATTGTTTTCATGAAAAACAGTGTTGTATTTTTTGTTCATGATCTTTTACTCTTAGCAGCTTGTTTAATGATCGAGATAGCAATGTGAAGCAATTAATCCTCGGCGGTGCGCGATCCGGAAAAAGCAGGCTGGCGCTGCAATATGCTGAACAAAGTGGCCTTGAGCTGGTTTTTATTGCGACCGCTACTGCCAGCGATGAAGAAATGGCCATACGTATTGCCGCGCACCAGGATGGGCGTAACAGTGCATGGCGATTGGTCGAAGAGCCTGTAGCTCTGGCAAAGGTGTTAGAACAAAATGCAAACGAAAGCCGCTGTATCGTTGTCGATTGCCTGACTTTGTGGCTGAGTAATTTAATAGGGCACAACGAACACACATCTCAGGCGAGTTTCGAGCAGCAACGAAACGATTTGATACAATGTATACCGGCCTTGTCCGGCCACATTATATTTGTCAGCAATGAACTGGGTATGGGGCTGGTCCCGGGGACCGCTCTGGGCAGACATTTTCGTGATGAATTGGGTCGACTGCATCAGGATATAGCCGCAATCTGCGATTGCGTTATCCTGACGATAGCCGGGATACCGCAAATACTAAAGGGAGAACGATGATGGGTCTGAAATGGTTGGAGTACGCAGTTAAAGCACCAAGCGAGGAATGGCATTATCAGGCACTACAACGACAAAACCAGTTAACGAAACCGCAAGGCTCATTAGGGCTATTGGAATATATTGCAGTAAGCATGGCCGCGATGCAGGCAGTGAGGCAACCGGTTCTTGAGAATATACATATCAGTGTGTTTGCAGCCGATCATGGCGTTGTCGAGGAGGGGGTGTCTTTGTTTCCACAGTCTGTAACTACAGAAATGGTAAAGAACTTTTCAGAGGGTGGTGCTGCCATCAGTGTATTGGCACAGCTGCATAATGCAACGCTGGAGGTCATCGACGTTGGCACAAAATACAATCCTGGGCCATTGCCGAAAGTCATATCCATGCGGGTTGCTGCCGGTACGGAGAATATGACCAGGAAGGCGGCCATGACGGTGGAGAAATTAACACTGGCCATGCGGGCCGGCAGGGAAGCGGCCGAAAGGGCAAAGTTGCATGGCGCGCAATTGTTCATTGGTGGAGAGATGGGTATTGGTAATACCACATCGGCCACGGCACTGGCTTGCGCTATTTTAGAAAAACCAGCGGTTGAATTAACCGGACCCGGTACCGGTCTGGACAGTGCCGGGGTTGCAAAGAAGGCAGCGGTTATCGAGCGGGCCTTGTCCCTGCATCAGCAGGACACCGTGGATCCGTTGAAATTGTTACGTACACTGGGTGGTTTCGAGATTGCTGCCCTGTCGGCCGCCTATGTGCGCTGCGCGCAGTTGGGGCTGCCGGTATTGATCGATGGTTTTATATGCAGTGCGGCGGCATTGATTGCAACACGCCTCAGCCCCGACGCCAACCAATGGTGGTTTTATGCACACACGTCGGCCGAACCAGGACATGCCGCCATGATGCAGGCATTGCATGCCAGGCCGTTGCTCAATCTGGGTATGCGCCTGGGTGAAGGCAGCGGTGCCGCTGTCGCGGTTTCGGTAATGCGATCTGCTGTGGCGCTGCATAACAACATGGCGACCTTTGCCGAAGCCGATGTGGCTGAAAGCCTGGACTAAAGAACGTGTCCGGCTTGCTGGTTGATGCCATCTATCTATTACGCCACGGCGAAACGGTAAGTGGCCAATGTTATATTGGTCATCTGGATGTTGCGCTCAGTGATCTTGGCCGCAAACAAATGGAAGTATCGACGGCGGGTATGGATGGCTGGGATGTTATTGTTACATCGCCGCTAATACGTTGCGCTGAGTTTTCCCGACAATTGGCGCAACGACTGAATATACCGGTTGTCACCGAAACAGATATTCGTGAAATTGGTTTTGGTGTATGGGAGGGCCTTGATGCCAAAACCATTCAAGCGCGTTATCCGGAACAGTATCGTGTTTTTTTGAATGATCCGGAAGAGAACTCGCCACCGGGTGGCGAGTCGCTATTGATTTTTCAACAGCGTGTATTGACAGCGTGGAGGTCGCTGCAGCAGCAATATGCCGGACAGAAGATTCTACTGGTGGCGCATGGCGGTACAATTCGGATCTTGCTGCAGGAAATATATTCCATGCTATGGGCCGAAGTATTCGCCATCTCCGTTGCACATGGTTGTATAATTTGTATTGAGCAGGACAGCAATAATCCTGGAAATACACTGCCTTACCAATATTTGAATCAATCCGCCTGATGCTTAAGCCATTTTATATTGCAATACAGCTGATGACGCGCATCCCTGTGCCGCAGTCAATGTCCAATGAATCCAGAGATCAGGGTCGGGCTGTGTTGTATTTTCCCTTCGTTGGTTTATTGATTGGGACGATATTGTGCGGTTTACAATGGATATTACAGCACCAGGAGCATATTCTTGGTGCCGTTATCATATTGATTGTCTGGGTTGGCATTACCGGTGGCCTGCATCTGGATGGCCTGGGAGATAGTGCCGATGGCTGGCTCGGTGGTCATGGTGATCGCGGTAAGACCCTGGCTATTATGAAGGACCCACGCTCCGGTGTTGCGGCCATAGTTATTATTGTTTTGTTATTACTGACTAAATTTGTTGCTATTAGTCTGGTGCTTGGCAAACAGGATTATTGGCCATTGCTGTTGGCGCCGATGCTGGGTCGGGTTGCCGTGCTACCTCTTTTTATAACTACAATTTATGCGCGACCCGGAGGCATGGGTGAGACGATGCAGCAATATACCCCAAGAATAGCCGGGTGGTTGCTGACGATAGCCGGGATTGTTTTTGTTGTGTATTTATGCCGTTGGCAGGCGCTTGTAGTTTTGTTAGTTGTTTTGTTCGTGGCCGCATTTCTGCGGTGGCTCATGAAACGGCACCTCGGCGGTATCACCGGTGATACTACCGGCGCTTATATCGAGTTAATCGAGGCCAGCGCATTGATTGGTTTTGCCATTACAGTACCCGAGATTTTGTAATGGCCAAAAAAACACTGCTGTCCTGGAGTAGCGGTAAAGACAGCGCCTGGGCACTGTATATACTGAGAAAACAAAAGGACTTCGAGATTGTGGGTCTGGTGACCACGATTAACGAGGAATTCAATCGGGTGGCTATGCATGCAATACGCGAAGTATTGCTAGAGACACAAGCCGATGCGGCGGGTTTGCCATTACATAAAATAAAATTACCCTATCCTTGCAGTAACGAGGAATACGAGCATCGCATGCAACAATTTATTGATTCGATTCAGCAAGACAGGATCGAATGCATGGCCTTTGGTGATCTCTATCTGCAAGATATCCGACAATACCGTGAACAGCAGCTTGTAGGCACCGGTATTGATCCTGTTTTTCCGCTTTGGCAAATTCCCACGGGACAATTATCAAGAGCAATGATTCATGGTGGTTTAAAGGCGCGTATCAGTTGTGTCGACCCAGGGCAACTGGACAAGAGTTTTGCAGGGCGTGACTACAATCTATCATTCCTGGCCGACCTGCCGGAGGGTGTGGACCCTTGTGGCGAGAATGGTGAGTTCCACAGCTTTGCCTATGCTGGCCCAATGTTTGCGCACGATATTGAAATTCGATGCGGGGTCACCACGCAGCGCGACGGTTTTATTTTTACGGATTTACTGTTGGATACAGTGTCTATGTAGATCAATAAGATAGCCCTGCTTAGTCAGAGTATTTCCAGTTTTCATCTAAATATATTGAACGCAATTACTTCCATTACGTCTAACTCAATAAGCATATTTATTCGTTAATAAATATATGCAATGGCTTATGTCACAAGATATTTAATTTTCAGGTGCTATAATTGCGACAAGCGGAGTATAAAAGGAGGAGCCATTATGCTGGATCACCTTTTACGAGAAGCCGAATTATTCAAGCGTGATCACGGCGTCTATCCCGATGTCGTTTATCTCAATCCTGGCCATTGCGCCGAACTGGAATCCGAAAATCCCTGGATGTTTGCAGAAGACTTGTCTTTAAGGTTGGGCTTTGAGATCAAGGTTTTTCCTGCATCGGTTCAACCACAACCCACCGTAGCCTACCATGGTGATCTGGAATACCACGATGATGAGGCCGAGCAGCCCTGGCTTGGCCAGCTTGGGATACGAAAGAGTGCCTGATTAGCGGGCGTTTTTCAGGCCGTTACGGCTGAAGTGACGGTTGCTGTAACCGTTACGAAATTTAAAATTTTCCCAAATCAGTTTGGTGCTTCTGTTGTTCTGGTGATTCACCATTAGCATTTCATGCGCCCGCCAATATTTATTCAGATGTTTTTTATATTTACTGAATGTCTGGGTTTTTAACAGGTCATTCTTGCGATCATAGAATTCCAGTTTTATGGCGCGATATTCTTTTTTGTCCAGCCATAATAACTGTCGGCGGTAACCGGAATACTTGTATGCCGGGACGCGTTCGATAAGGTAACAATCATAGCTGTTACATTTTTCTTCCTTGATAAACCGGTAGGTGTATTTTTCCACTTCCTGTGATGA
>CAJVXG010000111.1 GCA_913009215.1 uncultured Gammaproteobacteria bacterium
GAATAAGTGGTACTGATAAACAACTGCGCCAGATCGACACCGGCATCACCGCCACCAAAGGTGCCGGTCCCACCCGGGGTATCAGCGGCATCATATTGTGTATTCATGCCGCCGTTACCGTACACGCTAACGCCAATTGAGCTGTTCTCACTCAACATCCAGTTACGGCCGAAATGCGGGATAATGAAAAAATCATTCTCGCTGGTCACGGTGGAGCCATTGCCATTAGCTGCAAATCCGCCCCCTGCAGTGGCTGTATAGGACCGATCGCTGGGGCTAAACAGTGCCGCCCCCAGGTCCCAGCGTTTGCCGACCCAGACCATGCCCGCAGGATTGGTCGCTGCAATCATACTGTCCTGCGGCAAGGCGACACCGCCGCCAGCCAGACCCTTGTTCTTGGTGCCGTAACCATGGGCAAAATAGCCGTTGGTGGCCGCTGCATTAAACGAGACGGTTACTGCAATAAAAAAACCAATTATTTTGAATAAATTTATTATGCGCACAACATCATCCTCCGGTAGTAGTTATAAAACAAAAACCCTAAAGATCAGTCCTTGTATTTAACCGCAAATAGTACAGGCGGTGATCTCAGCCGCCTCTCCCGAGCGACCCTTCTTATTTTATGTACTGCTCTAGATATACAAAGTGATATCGGAGTCGCCGGCGAAGGACAAAAAAGCCGAGGCGCCGGCAAATTCGATACCGTCGATAAGATCATTGGGATTGAAATCAAACAGGTCCACGGTCATCTGGCAGCCGATCATAACAACCCCGGCTTCCATGCTCAGCGTCCGCAATTCTTCCACGGTAGCAATTCCTTTTGATTTCATTTTCTGCTTCATCATCATCGTCATGATGCTTTCCATGCCCGGGATGGCGGTACCCAGCACCGGAAACCACTTGTCCATGGCCATCGGCATCGGCATTCCCGGGTTACCCAGGGGGCTGACCTTGAGATTGAGATTTTTTCGTAATAATTGCAGGCCGTAGAAGGTAAAAAAGATCTGCACTTCAAATCCGAGTGCGGCTGCCGTAGAGGCAAGAATAAACGGGGGGTAGGCCCAATCCAGTGTGCCCTTGGTTGCTATTATTGCCATCTTTTTTTCAGACATCGTGCACCTCGCTCATTGGCTGGATAGACAAAACCCAGGCGGGTCGGTTCCCGCCTGGGCCTATTTTCAGGAATCAGGCTCTCTTTTTAATCAAAAAGTGGAACTCTCCGCCCTCTTCCCTGGATTCCATTAACTCGTTTCCGGTTTGCTTGGCAAAGGCCTCAAAGTCCTTCACGGAACCGGGATCGGTTGCAATAATGCTTAGCACTTGTCCACCAGACATATCGTTCAAGGTCTTCTTTGCACGAAGGATCGGCAGTGGGCAGTTAAGGCCTCTTGCATCCAGTTCTTGATCGGCTGACATACTTCTTCCTCCTTAAACACTTACTTTAAATATATAAAATTGAAAAAATCCGGGTTCCTGATAGTAAATTTGCCTGGTCGACAAACCGGTATCTTGCCCTGATACCCACGGTATCTGTCACTGCCTTGTTGACTGCTGTCGAATAGCAACAGGATATTGCTTGACCACCCGGGGTGCGGAAACATTGAAAATTAGCCCCCGGATAAACAATATTTAAGTATATTATAAGATTACCATGTTATGGAACAGAAACTTTTTTATCGCCCGTGGCCTTCATAAGGTAGGGAGGGGCAAAGCCCGATGATGGGCGGTCGTTTCCCCATATAATTAATATGGTAATATCGCTGTAGATCACTGCTGCTCCAAGTACACGTCATTCCGGCGCAGGCCGGAATCCAGTCATTCTTATCAAGTATTCCCATCCATAACTTGTCTGGATGCCGGCGTGACGTACAGGAGGTACTAATATTGCGAAGGCCTCGGGTGGTCGGGAGCCGTGCCGCCAGGAGTGACGATGGGTTTTTATACAGCATCCCGTGTGAGTAGGACGTTATTCCTGTCCTGGAATTTCATATCCATGGTCAGTTCAACACCCTGTAATCACTGGAATAATAGTATTCAATGTACTTTGTAATTATTATATGGGACAGCGGTGACTGTAGACCTAAGTACCGGCAAGTCACGTTAAAATAGTTGCAATTCCCGAATCGAGCACCATTTTACGCATTATGAGCATTTTCCGCTTTCTGACTATGACGCTGTTGGCTGTACTGGCTGGCGCCTTCCCTGCGGCCTTTGCCGACAATATCAAGTTGCCCGATCTCGGTGACCAATCAGCAAAGGTCGTTACCCCGTTACAGGAAAAACAGATGGGGGAAAATTTTTATCGTCACGCCCGTCGCTCCCTGCGCTTCGTCAAGGACCCGGAAATCAATGACTACATCCAGCGCCTTGGAGAACGACTGGCCTCTCACAGCGACCAGGCCGATAAAAAATTTACCTTTTTTGTTATTGATAGCGGGGATATCAATGCCTTTGCCGTCCCTGGTGGTTTTATTGGCGTTTACACCGGGCTCATTATGATGACCCGAACCGAAGGCGAGCTCGCCTCCGTGCTGGCTCACGAAACCGCACACGTGACACAAAGACATATCCCGAGATTACTGGCCGCACAACAACGCAGCAGAGCGCCTACCATGGCGGCCATTCTGGCGGCCATTCTGCTGGGAGGCTCTTCCAAGAATACGGGCGCCATTATTGCGGCTACTACGGCCAGTGTGGCCCAGAAACAACTGGATTTTACGCGCAGCTTTGAACAGGAAGCCGATCGCCATGGTATCAGTTTTTTGGCAAAAAGCGGTTATGATGCCCGTGATATGCCACGCTTTTTTGAGCGTCTGCAGTCCGCCAATCGTTATAACAATAGCGGCGTACCTGAATTTCTCCGAACCCACCCGGTGACCAGCAACCGTATTGCTGAAACGCGCGACCGGGCACAACAGTACCCAAAGCCGTCGTTTACGTTACCAGCCAGCGACTATCTGCACATACGGGCCAAAATCCGGGCCCTGAAGAATGGGCGCAATTATCAAAAAACAGCGCGCCTGTTTGCATATCGATTGAGAACCAGAAAATTCCGTAGCAATAGCGCCAGACAGGCGGAGCGTTATGGATATGCATTGGCATTGGCAAAAAACAGGCAATACACGCAGGCACGAAACATTATTAACCGTCTGTTAAAGCAGCGGCCCGGGTACACCTACTACCTGATTGCCCAGGCCGAAATTGAATTGATGGCCGGCCGCCACCAACGGGCCCTGCAGTATTATCGCCAGGCGATCAAACGTCATCCTGGGCATTACCCGACCCTGCATAATTATGCGGCCGCATTGCTGAAAGCGAGACAGTATCAAACGGCCAGAAACACACTCGAGCAAATCCTGAATTATCACAGCAACAAACCAATGTTGCACAAGATGCTGGCCACCGCCGCCGGCAACAGTGGCGATCGGTTGCAGGCGCATCGCTCACTGGCCGAATACTATTACGCGAGTGGCTATCCAAAAACAGCGATCAAACAACTCAAAATTTCGGCACGCTACGCCAAAAACAATTTCTATGCCCTGTCTTCCATCGAGGCACGTATTAGCGAGATCAAGGCCGAAATAGAGCTGTTCAAGAAAGGCTAAACCCCGTTTTCTGTCTCTACAAAATATTGATTCTCCGGTCATTTTAAAAATAAGCCCATCCAGGGCTTGCCATCTTCGGGAAGATGGGTAAGCTATCTACCTCGGGGATATATATCAGTGTTTTCTTATATACAATTGATTTATCCCCCCGATTATAAAAAAGCATAAAGCCCGAACCACCGGCTTACATAAATAACCAAGTGAAGAGTAGGAGGAGCAATGCGGCATACCGCTAAACTTATCATCGGGGTTAGCGCCCTTGTAATCTCAATGGCTGGTCTCGTTTATTCACCAGACGCCTCTGCTGCTGGCAAGGCTCCGGACAAGAAAACCTGTAAAGCCAAACCAACAGACACCGTGACACAAGGTGGCTGTATCGTCATCAATCGTAAAAAAGGAAATTGCATGGCGTGCCATCAAATTGCCGGCACTACGGCAAATGGAAATATTGCAACCAATCTTAGTTACATGCGACAAAGATACGGCAAAAACAAGAAAAGACTGTACGATCAAGTCTATGACGCCACGAAATTCAACAAGAACAGCGCTATGCCTCCATTTGGCAGGCACGCTATCTTAAGCAAAAAGGAAGTTGAGAAAGTAGTTGAGTTTTTGCTGACACTATAAATTTATCAAAAAATCTTTAAGCTATACGCAGGAGATAGAATTATCATGAAACGTAGAACTTTTCTGAAAGGAACCATGGCTGGCGGTGTTATCGCGGTTGCAGCTGGTGCTGGCTTGCTCAAGCCGACACAGGTTATGGCAGCCAGCTGGCCGAAAAAGGCGTTTAGCGCCAAAGCCATCCCGGATGCCATCAAGGCATTGTATGGCTCATCCAATACAGCCAGTCACAAAGGCATCAAGATCAATGCCCCGTTACAGGCCGAGAATGGTGGACTGGTCCCGATTAAAATTACCGCCAACATCGCCAAGGTCGAATCCATTGCCATGCTGGTATCCAAAAACTTCCGGCCCCTGGCAACCAGTATCGATTTGTTTGGCGCCAAGGGTTTTTATCGCGCTAACCTGAAAATGCGTAAATCTTCCGATCTTGTTGCCGTAGTCAAGGCTGGTGGCAAGCTCTATAAAAAGAGCCATAAGATCAAGGTTACCGTTGGTGGTTGTGGCGGTTAATACCGGTGCTGAACTTTTAAATCAATTACGTTTGAATACATTTACGAAGAGGATTTATCAAAATGGCTAGGACAATAGTATTAAAAACCAAGAGCGCCAGGGGCACTACCGAGATTCTGACTCGGGTAGCGCACCCGATGGAAACTGGTCTTCGTGTCGACAAAAAGACCAAGAAGAAGATCCCTGAGCATTACATTGAAAAACTGACCATCGAACTGAATGGAAAGAAACTGGCAGAAGCCAATTTAGGCCCTGCCGCATCCAAAAATCCGACGGTAGGTGTTAAAGTCTCGTCCGCCAAAGCAAAAAAAGGCTCCAAGATAAAAATTAGCTGGAGCGATAACAAGGGCGAGAAAGGCAGTAAGGAAGCTACTATATAAAAACACTAACCCGAACTGCCATTAGAAGAGAGGAGACATTAATGAAAAAAATCATAATCGCCCTTATTGCTACAGGCGTCCTTTGCGGTCTGCCTATGGCGGGACAGGCGAGTCCTTATACAGACATGAAGAAGTTCCAGAAGTTCTATCTAAAGAAATTCCCGACTGTCAAATTCGACGATTACTCGCACGGCTACTACACCCTGCCGGGCAAGGT
>CAJVXG010000112.1 GCA_913009215.1 uncultured Gammaproteobacteria bacterium
GAGATCGATGCCCTGGGCGGCATTATGGCCCGCGCCATCGACCGGAGCGGTATCCAGTTCCGTATCCTCAATGCCCGTAAGGGACCGGCAGTGCGCGCCACCCGGGCCCAGGCTGATCGTACTTTATATAAGGCCGCGGTGCGGTCGATGCTGGAGAACCAGGAAGACCTGTCCATTTTCCAGCAGGCTGCAGACGATCTTATTGTGGAAGGCGACCGTATTGTCGGTGTGGTCACACAAATGGGGCTGAAGTTTCGTGCCCCGGCCGTGGTATTGACCAGCGGCACCTTCCTTGGTGGCCTGATCCATATCGGTATGGAAAACTACCAGGGCGGTCGCGCCGGCGACCCGCCGGCGAATGCGCTGGCCAGCCGTTTGCGCGAGTTGCCGTTCCGGGTCGGTCGCCTGAAGACCGGCACACCTCCGCGTATCGACGGTCGCAGCATCAATTACGATGTGCTGGCGGAGCAACCGGGCGATACGCCGACCCCGGTGTTTTCCTTTTTGGGTAGTGCCGAGGAGCATCCCGAACAGGTGTGCTGCCACATTAGCTATACCAATACGCGCACTCATGACCTGATTCGCGCCGGTCTTGATCGCTCGCCCATGTACACCGGCGTTATTGCAGGCACCGGCCCGCGCTACTGTCCGTCGATTGAAGACAAGATCCAGCGCTTTGCCGACCGCGATCAGCACCAGGTCTTCGTCGAGCCCGAAGGACTGAATACGCATGAGGTCTACCCGAACGGCATTTCCACCAGTCTGCCGTTTGACATCCAGTGGCAGTTTGTCCGTTCGATCAAGGGTTTTGAGAACGCCCACATCACCCGTCCCGGTTACGCCATCGAATACGATTATTTCGACCCGCGCGATTTAAGACCGACACTGGAAACCCGGGCGCTGTCGGGCCTGTATTTCGCCGGGCAAATCAACGGCACTACCGGGTATGAAGAAGCCGCGGCCCAGGGTCTGTTGGCCGGCATCAACGCCGCCCTGCAAGTGCAGCAGCGCGCACCCTGGTATCCGAAACGGGACCAGGCCTATCTCGGTGTGCTGGTCGATGATCTCATCACCAGCGGCACCACTGAACCCTATCGTATGTTTACCTCGCGTGCCGAGTACCGCCTGTTGCTGCGTGAGGACAACGCCGATCTGCGCCTGACGGAAATCGGTTACCAGCTCGGTATCGTCGACGAACCCCGCTGGCAACGGTTTGTGGAAAAACGAGAGGCCATTAGCAAAGAGGCGCAACGGCTGGAACGCACTTGTTTACGGCCGGGCGATGTCAGCACAGAGTTGGCGCAGAAAATTCTGGGACAGCCCTTGAGCCGCGAATACAAACTGGTCGATTTACTGCGCCGCCCGGAAGTGAGTTACGACGATCTGCAGCAACTGGACCCGACCCCGGTTGATGTCGATCCGGAAGTAGCGCAACAGGTCGAGGTGCAAACCAAGTACGCCGGTTACATCGTGCGCCAGCAGGAAGAAATCGATCGCCATCGGCGTTTTGAAGACACCGTGTTGCCAGAGGGTATCGACTACGACAAGGTCTATGGCCTGTCGAACGAGATTCGACAAAAACTGAACGATCATCGTCCGGTGACCCTGGGCCAGGCGGCGCGCATCTCCGGCGTTACCCCGGCGGCGATATCGTTATTATTGGTGCATCTGAAGCGACGCGCCTAGCAGGATGTTGAAAAACTCAAGAATAAATGCATTTTCCGTCATACCGGCGCAGGCCGGTATCCAGAAGTTTTAATTGCATTGACCTGCTTTTTTTGGACTCCGGTCTGCACTTAGATCATCTTCGATAATCATTAAGTACTTCCTGAACTTCGTTCTGGTCGCGCCGGAGTGACGAAGGTTTTTTCAACATCCTGCCAGGGTTTTTAAGCCAAAGAAAAGAAAACGTCGGCTTGTTTGTTGCCTTATGTAAATTTATCCGGTCTTCGGTGTCCCGTTTCCAGTATACAGAGACCAAAAACCGATATCTTTAAGCATATCTTAAGGATGTATACTATAAACTAAGCCCTATTTAAGGAATCCTATACCCAGAGGCCTCAGTGCGACAGATTTATTCTCGTTATATCCTTCCTGTTGTCGAATACAGCAAAAAGACCCAACTGCTGCCAGCAGAAATTCGTTTTCTTTTTAAGTTGATATTCATCGGTTTGGCGGCCTTTGCCCTGGTGCGACTCGGTTTGCTTTGGCGTAACTGGGAGCTGGCAGCGTATACCCCCGCTCTATTGTTAATAAAAAGTTTTCTCGTCGGCATCCGTTTTGATCTGGCCGTTCTGAGCTATTTACTTGTACCGCTCCTGTTGTGGATGTTGATACCAAAATGGGGTTGGCAATATAAAAGACCGGCCTTTCGCGTACTGCCCTGGGCATTAGGTATTTTATTTGGCCTGATTATATTTATCTGTTTTGTCGAGATCGAATTCTACCGGGAATTTCACCAACGCCTGAATCGGCTCGCCTTCCAGTACCTGTCGGAAGATCCTGCAACAGTGCTCAGCATGATCTGGAACGGTTACCCCGTGATTCCGTATTTACTGGCAATAGCGGTGTTTGTGTATTTATTGGTATGGCTACTAAAAAAGATTATGCCCGGTAAAGCAGCAGGAATACCCTACAACAACCACAGGCACTGGAAGCGCACAGTACCCATTGGCATGGTTGTTTTTGTGCTTCTGATTGCCGGCTCCCGTGGCGGCTTTAACGCCGGGGCGCCACTGCGATGGGGGGATGCCTATTTTAGTAACTCAAACTTTGCCAATCATCTGGCCTTAAACGGGATTTTCACGCTCGGGAACGCCGCACTCAATCGTTCCCGGGAAGGAAAGATGTCCAGTCACTGGCTAAACAGGATGGCATACAAAAAAGCCCTGAGCACTACCCGGAAAATGGTATTGCAAAGCGGAGATCAATTGCACGATCGGGATGTATACCCCTTGTTACGTGTATCGGCAGTAAAGAAACGGACCTTTAATTATGGCAAGTCGCCAAAACATATTGTCCTTATATTAATGGAGAGCTTCTCCGCCGAGTTTGTTGGCCGACTGGGAGCCGGTTACAATGCGACCCCGGTTTTTGACCGGCTTATTGACAAAGGTATCCTGTTTGATCGTTTCTTTTCCCAGGGAACGCACACCCACCAGGGCCTGTTTGCAACCCTGAGCAGTTTTCCGAACCTGCCCGGCTTTGAATTCCTGATGCAAAACAGCCATGGCCAACAGGCCTTTCGATCCTTTCCGGCGATATTAAAAGAAGTGGGGTTCAGTACTACCTATGTATACAACGGCCGTTTTACCTGGGACAACCAGGAGGGTTTCTTTCGCAATCAGGGTATGCAGCGATTCGTTGGCGTGGACGATTATGTTAATCCTCGCTATATGGACCCTACGTGGGGGGTTTCCGATGAAGATATGTTTGTTCGTGGTGTAGCCGAAATCGATCGCAGTGCCAAACACGGTCGCGCCTTTGTATTGTTACAAACCGTGAGCAACCACGCACCATTCAAGCTTCCTGCTCCGGCCCCGTTTTCGGACCTGAAAGGGCCAGAGCGGCTTAAAAAACGTCTCAATGGAATCCGTTATTCGGACTGGGCCCTGGGGCGCTTCTTTCAACTGGCCCGTACCAGACCCTGGTTCAAAGACACCTTGTTCGTCATTCTCGGCGATCATGGTTTTGGATACCAAAGCCCCAAGGCCATGCTTGATCTGGGACCACACCATGTCCCCTTGCTGCTCTATTACCCCGGGGACCGCACTGCTCAAGCCCGGCGCATTCATACCGTTAGCAGCCAGGTTGATGTGCTGCCCACGGTTTTGGGTCTGGCCCGGATAAAACGCATGCACCAGAGTTGGGGCCGGGATTTATTTCGACTGGCGCGTAACGATCCCGGCTGGGCCGTCATCAAATCCTCCGGAGACTCGCAAGTTGTCGGGCTTGTGCACGGCAGTACTTTGCTGGTGGTAACACCAAAATTGCCTCCCCAACAATACCGGTATCGCCTGAATCCCTGGCGCGCACAAAAGCTGTCGATAACAACCAGGGACAACAAATACTGGACCACCAGACTTTACAGTTACATTGTAACCGGCCTGGGCGCACTGCTGAGCCACCGCGCCGGTGTGGTTACCGAGGCGGGCCATAAAACCGCCAGAAAAATAAAGGCGGTGAAATAACCAGGAAAGAACGGCAAGCTAGTATGAAAAATGGGTGTCCGGTGTCGATTTAATCCGGTAGGCGGCCATCTCCAGCCGCACATAAAAAAACCGGCACCGCAAGGGCACCGGTTTTAAACAACAACAGAGTAAATTAATTGGTCGGTGTCGTACTGCCTGTAGTACCAGTAGTCGTGCTGTCAGAGCTTGCCGCTGGTGTTGCTGCCGCGGCACTTGCCTCCGCCTTGCTGTAAGTGAAGGTATTCACGCTCAAGGTGTTGCCGGCCTCATCGACTACCGAGGCCTTCCATTCCCCGTTCCAGCTTGGGTCCAGTTTCTTGCTGGAATAGGTGCGCCAGCGCGACCCATTAATCTGGAACGGCACTTCGGCCATGATCTTGCCTTTGTATTCCCAGCGGTGTTTCACGGTCTGGCCCTGCATATTGCGCAGTTCGGTGAAGTAATAAATCTTGGTCTGGTTGTTTTCCAGGGAGTTAATGTTATCCACCGGTTCACGGTTATCGACGCTGGTGGTAAAGGCCGAACGGGCTACTTCGCCTTTGGCCATGGCCTTTGCCGGGGTGGCGGCCGTGCTACTGCTGGTCGCGCTCGGTGTTGCCGTGGTGTCCGTGGCGCTGGCACCGGTTGCCGCGTCGGTGCTTATGTCGGCGGCATACAGCGGAGCGCTGAGTAGCAATCCTGCCAGCATGATTGCTGATTTTTTCATATCTATCCCTCCATTGGGGTGTACATTATTTCGTGGTAAAAATTTAGAAACAGGAACTAAGTTCCTGATTTCAAGGCAGCTTACGCCTGTTTTTATGCGGAAAAATAGCCCAATCAGACAAAGGGGGCGTTATTCAAGATAGAATGGGGCGTTAGCAGTATGAGTGGTAACCAGGGAACTTCATAATCTTCCAGGACTCACAAGACAGGAACCACCACAAGAGGAAAGGCATAATGCGAAAAATAATGTTAACGATAGTGGCTACGATGTTGTTGCAGGCCGTACCCGCGACCCATGTCCAGGCAGGGGATAATGGACTCGTCATGAAGCGCAGCCCGTACAGCGTTTC
>CAJVXG010000113.1 GCA_913009215.1 uncultured Gammaproteobacteria bacterium
GGCGAGGCGAAGGAAAAAGATCCCGTCTGCGGCATGGAGGTCTCCGCCGACACTGAATTGACCCATGAGCATGCCGGCACGACCTACCGCTTCTGTAGTGAACATTGCCTGACGAAATTCAAGGCCGATCCGGCACAATACACCGGCGAGGCGAAGGAAAAAGATCCCGTCTGCGGCATGGAGGTCTCCGCCGACACTGAATTGACCCATGAGCATGCCGGCACGACCTACCGCTTCTGTAGTGAACATTGCCTGACGAAATTCAAGGCCGCACCCGATGATTATCCGGGACCTGACAAGGGTAAGGCGGCATCGTCTTGCTGCGGCGGTCATCATGGTCATAAATCGGCTGCTGGAGCCGGTGAACAGCCGCAGGATGCCGAATACACCTGTCCCATGCACCCGGAAATTGTGCAGGATCACCCTGGTGCCTGCCCCAAGTGCGGTATGGCCCTGGAAATAATGGGCGTACCGCTCGTTGCTACCAAGACTGAATACACCTGCCCCATGCACCCGGAAATCATACAGGACGAACCCGGCAGTTGCCCCAAATGCGGCATGGCCCTGGAGGCCGTCACGGTGGAGGCAGAAGAAGACACCAGCGAACTGGACTATATGACCAAACGCTTCTGGATCAGTGCCGTGCTCGCCATTCCGGTGTTGTTCAGCGCCATGGCGGCCGAGTTCTGGCCCAGGCAGATGGCGGAAATCATCGACCCCAGTCTACGTCAGTGGCTTGAAATGGTGGTCTCAGCCCCGGTGATCGTCTGGGGAGGCTGGATTTTTTATGTGCGCGCCATACAGTCGGTCATCACGCGCAATCTCAACATGTTTACCCTTATCGGACTCGGTGTATCGGTGGCCTATACCTATAGTGTAATTGCCACCGTCTTCCCCGGCATTTTTCCGCCCGAGGTGTTCAATGAGGTTGGCGTGGTGCCGGTCTATTTCGAGGCGGCGGCGGTGATTACCGCGCTGATATTGCTCGGACAGGTACTGGAACTGCGGGCGCGCAGTCAGACCAACGCCGCCATCAAGCTATTGTTGGGGCTGGCGCCCAAGACTGCGCGTATCGTCCGGGATGACGGCACGGAAGAGGATATCCCGATGGAGCACGTGCAGGTGGGCGATACGCTGCGCGTGCGCCCCGGTGAAAAAATTCCGGTGGACGGCACGGTGCTCGATGGCGAAAGCCATGTCGATGAATCCATGGTCACCGGCGAGCCCATTCCGGTGACGAAGAACAAGGGAGAAAAACTTATTGGCGCCACGGTCAACGGTACCGGCAGTCTGATGATGCGCGCCGAGAAGGTGGGCGCCGACACCCTGCTGGCGCAGATCGTACAGATGGTGGCCGATGCCCAGCGTTCCCGGGCGCCGATCCAGAGGCTGGTCGATATTGTTGCCGGGTACTTTGTACCCGTGGTCGTAGTCATTGCCATTATTACCTTTATCATTTGGGGCCTGTGGGGACCGGAGCCTGCGATTGCCTACGCCGTGATCAATGCCGTGGCGGTATTGATCATCGCCTGTCCCTGCGCGTTGGGGCTGGCGACGCCCATGTCCATTATGGTCGGTACCGGTAAAGGCGCGATGATGGGGGTGTTGTTCAAGAATGCCGAGGCACTGGAGGTATTGCGAAAAGTGGACACCCTTGTCGTCGATAAGACGGGTACGTTGACGGAAGGAAAACCGAAACTGGTTTCTGTGGTGGCAATAGACGGCTTTCATGAAAACGAAACATTGCGCCTGGCGGCCAGCCTGGAGCGGGCCAGCGAACACCCGTTGGCCGAAGCGATAGTACGGGGTGCCGAGGAGCGCGATACCGAGCTGGTCAAAACCGATGACTTCCAGTCTGTCACCGGCAAGGGTGTGACCGGCACGGTGGACGGCCATACTGTGGCGCTCGGTAACATCAAACTGCTCACAGACCTCGGTATCGATGCCGGAGACCTGCCGCAACAGGCCGATACCCTGCGTGCCGATGGTCAAACGGTCATGCTGTTGGCGATAGACAACAAGGCCGCCGGGTTGATCGGCGTGGCCGATCCCATTAAGGAGTCCACGCCGGAAGCGATTGCCGATCTCCACAAAGAGGGGCTCAAGGTGGTGATGTTGACCGGCGACAGCCGCAAGACCGCCGAAGTGGTGGCCGCCAAGCTGGATATTGATGATGTCCAGGCCGAAGTATTACCGGACCAAAAGGCCTCCATTGTTAAACAACTTCAGGCCGAGGGCCGGGTAGTGGCGATGGCCGGTGACGGCATTAACGATGCCCCGGCGCTGGCTCAGGCCCAGGTCGGTATCGCCATGGGCACCGGTACCGATGTTGCCATGGAGAGCGCCGGCGTTACCCTGGTGAAGGGCGATCTGCGCGGTATAGTCCGGGCTCGACGACTGAGTCGCGCCACCATGCGTAATATTCGTCAGAACCTGTTTTTTGCATTTATCTATAACACCGCTGGGGTGCCCGTTGCGGCAGGGGTGCTGTATCCGATATTCGGACTTTTGTTGTCACCGATTATTGCTGCCGCCGCCATGAGTTTCAGCTCGGTGTCGGTGATTATCAATGCCCTGCGCTTACGTCGGGTAAAACTATGATCCTGGGCGGGTGTTACTCGTCAGGACAAACAAGGATAAGGGACATGTAAACAATGGGACACGATAGCTTCGCATACGGGATGTGGGTGATCGCGGCGTTTAATGTCGGTTTGTTTCTGTTTTTTATTCTGAGTTTTATCAAACCCAAAAGCCCTCTGGAGTGGCGCAATATGGGTGTTGTCACCGCATTTCTGGTGGCTTTGTTTGCCGAGATGTATGGCTTTCCATTAACGATCTATTTGCTGACGGGTTGGCTCGGTGAGGCCTATCCGGTATTGCAACCCTTTAATCATAAATATGGCCATTTATGGGTAGTGGTATTCGGTGGTTCGACTTTTGCCTGGGCGCTGGTGATGGCGGCCAGCCTGGTGTTATTAATCGCTGGCTACAATCTGATGTCAAAGGGTTGGCGCCAGATCCATGCCGTCCGAGACGTCCTGGTTACGGATGGTGTTTATGCCTATGCCCGGCATCCGCAATATACCGGTTTGTTTCTTATGATTATCGGTTTTCTGGTGCAATGGCCAACATTATTAACGGTGTTGATGGCGCCAATCCTGATGTACGCCTACGTGCGTCTGGCACGTCGGGAAGAAAAGGCGATGTTGGAACAATTTGGCCAGGACTATAGCAATTATGCCAGGAAAACCCCGGCCTTCTTTCCGCCATTGGATCAATGGAAGGCCTTCCTGTGGGCGCCGATTAGCAAAGCGCGTGACACCCAGGGGGGAATGTAATGTCAGGTTTACTGACATTCCTGCTATTCGCCGGTTTGTTCTACGTCATGATGCGCTTTGGTTGTGGCGCCCACATGACCCACGGACACGGCGATAAAACGGATCATAAAGACCCGGTTTGCGGTATGCAGGTAGACCCGCAACAGGGTTATGGCAAGGTTTTCCAGGGCCGGCTTTACCGCTTTTGTTCGAAGGACTGTCTTGAGAAGTTCGACCAGGACCCTGAGCAGTATCTTAAAAAAGGAGGTGATGAATCATGAAAACGGGTATTTCTTTATTGGCAGTTGGACACGCCAGCAGTTTGTTACTGACCATCAGTTATTTGCTCTGTGTTGGTTTTGATCTGTTGTTCCCGGAGTACGCCATGTTTGAAACCTGGCGCAATTTACTACCAGGCTTTGAATGGTTAACCTGGAAGGGTTTCCTTATCGGTTTGGCGGAGAGTTATGGCTATGGCTGGTATTTTGCCCTGGTGTGGGTGCCGATTTACAATTTTGTGGCGGCCAGAGCAAGTAAATCCTGAATGAAACGGTATTTACCACCTGTTTACTGTCGTTATTTTGTTTTTATCCGGGGTGTTCGCCGTGCATGCGGACGCCCGTGGTGATCGATTGTTCATGGAACATAGCAAAATCAAATGACGCAGTTACAGCAAGAATATTTTCATAGAGGCACGTTGGCGGAAGAAGCCGGTTTATATTTTTATTTATGCCGATCATAGTCTGCATTGTAAATCTTGCAGGTATCTGCACACAGTAGAAAAGTGATACTGAAGGAAAAACCGGGGATTGTTGGTGATTTCTAGAAACTTGATCCTTGTCAATGATGTATTGTCATTAATTATATAAGGTACCAATGGGTCGGTTTTAACCACTATTTTTCTGTATACGTACGTATATGGAGAGCGAGGAAGGAGAACTTCCTTGAGACACTGAAAGGAAACCATGTGCCCAACCTAGCTGATCTGCTCTTTCGTGCCGTAGATGGCGTATTTGCCGTCGATGCCAAGCAGCGCATCATCTACTGGAATAATGCCTGCGAGCAACTACTGGGTATTCCAAGAAAGCAGGCCCTGGGCAAACCATGTAGTGAGATCGTACGGGGCAAGGACCCCGCGGGGCAGCCGTTTTGTGGTGGGGGTTGCTGCGCCAGTTTGGCCCAAGGATGGGACGGTCCCAAGATATTCCCCTTGCGTGCCCGTGATGGTGAAGGTAACGAACTAAGGCTTTCTGTAAGTATCGTCTTAGTGCCCTCCCGACGCGAGAACTGTTGGACCTGTGTCCATTTGTTACACCGCGGAGATGCCGTGGATATGCTCGAGATTTTAGAGTACCAAATACCACAAAAACAGCATGCGATGAAGCATATGAATGATGATAAAGGCGTCACTGTAGGCGATCCGAGTTCACCGCTGACGCCCAGGGAACAGGAAATTCTGGAATTACTCGCTGAAGGCCTGCGAGTCTCGACGATGGCTCAACTCTTGAACATCAGTCCGGTAACGATACGCAACCACGTGCAACATATCGAAACTAAATTGGGAGTGCACAGCCAGGTTGAGACGGTGGCCTACGCCTACCGGCACAACCTCGTTTAACGCTGCATTAGGAAATTGAGTGTAAATTTATATGAAAAAGCTTGCCGTTCTCATCTGTGATAGACAAAGTGAGGCACTGCGGATGTCGGTAGGCTTGACGCTTGTAGATGATATTGTTGATGTATTTGTGCTCGACGTTGAGTTAGAGCAGACCGAGGAAAATAAGTTAAATCTCGAATTAATGAAAGAGGTGGACATGAATACCTACTCTAACAACGCAGCAAACAAGTCCATGACATACCTGCCAATTGAAGAAATTGCAAACAAACTGGTGGCCTATGATCATGTATTGGCATACTGACTATTAG
>CAJVXG010000114.1 GCA_913009215.1 uncultured Gammaproteobacteria bacterium
CAGGAGTGGTCACCGGCGATTGAGCGCTTAATGCACCACCTCGATAACCAGCTTCCCTTGCTTGAAGGATTGATTGTTTCCATGTTGCGGCGTCGTGATCATTGGTTACGACATATTGCAAACGCACAAGACTCCCGTATTCAACGGGGGGAGCTGGAGGCCTGTTTGCAAAATGCTATCAGCCAAGGCTTGGCGCAATTAAGTAATTTATTTCCGCAGGGGTATGCAGATGAATGTCTGCAGCTGACACGTTACGCCGCAGAAAATATAAAAAACGATAAAACCGATTCAGCGATTGCGGTTATCCAGGATATGGATACCTTGCCTGGTACGGAGGCGGATGATCTACCTGCATGGCATCGTATTCTGGGTCTGTTGCTGACGAACAAAGACGATTGGCGCAAGACGGTAACCATAAGAAATGGATTCCCCAAGGCCGACAAGAAAGAACCTGAGGATGTGCAGGAACTACGAAAATCCATGAAGGCCCGTCACGGGGAGCTGGTTAAAAAATTAAGTAGTGTTCCCGGTTTATTGGATGCTATGCGCTTTAGCAGAATCCTGCCCAAGCCTGTTTATGATGAAGGGCAATGGCAGATTTTGACCTCTTTGTTTGAGCTGCTCAGGTTATCTGTAGCGCAACTGCACCTTGTATTTCGTGAGACCGGCCAGGTGGACCATACCGCCATGATGCAGGGCGCCTTACAGGCATTGGGTCCACCCGACAATCCCACCGATTTGGCGCTGTCGCTGGATTATCGTATCCAGCACTTGTTAATTGATGAGTTCCAGGATACTTCATTGAGCCAATATGAGCTTATTGAGCGCTTGACGGCAGGTTGGCAACCGGGCGATGGCCGCAGCCTGTTCCTGGTGGGGGACCCCATGCAATCGATATATCGGTTTCGTGAGGCGGAGGTGGGCTTATTCCTGAAGGCCATGGACAGGGGTTTTAACGATATCAAACCGGAAGCGCTGACCTTGCGTGTCAATTTTCGTTCGCAGCAACACATCGTTGACTGGGTCAACCAGGCCTTTCCCCGGATTATGCCGCAACAGCAGGATATTGCTAATGGCGCCATTGCCTTTTCGGCAGCAACGGCTTTTCATGATGCCGGGGAGGGGGAGGCGGTTACGGTGCATCCTTTTATCGGTAACAACAAGGAGGCAGAGGCCCATCGAGTAATCGCACTGATACAGCAATCGTTACAGCAGAATCCCGACGACAAAGTTGCCGTGCTGGTACGCAGCCGCTCCCATCTTTCCCAAATAGCGGTGCAATTAAAACAGGCCAACCTGCGGTTTCAGGCGCTTGAAATCGAGCCATTATCACATCGACCCGTTATCCAGGACTTGCTGGCACTGACTTTTGCATTAACACAGATGGCCGACCGTGTTGCCTGGTTCTCTATATTGCGCGCGCCCTGGTGTGGGCTGGTACTGGACGATCTCTATTTGTTGGCGAGCCGTGACCATAATAAAACAATCTGGTCATGCATCAATGACGAGCAAAGTGTTGCAAAACTTGGCACCGATGGGCAAAAACGGCTCATCAAGATCAGGGACATATTGAGACAGTGGTTGCCATGCCATCGACGTACGGGTCTGCGGTCGTTTATTGAGGGTAGCTGGATAGCGCTGGGTGGCCCGGCCTGCCTGGACAATGAAACCGATCTGGAAGATGCGCAGGTTTTCTTCAAGCTACTGGCGCAGCATGACCAGTGTGGCGCCCTGGTAGATCGAAAACAGTTGACGGAGGACGTTAACAGGCTATTCGCCCTGGCCGATGTCAATGCGGATGACCGTCTGCAACTAATGACTATCCACAAGGCCAAGGGACTGGAGTTCGATACTGTCATAGTGCCGGGTCTGGGCAAAATACCCAGGTCGCAGGAGGGCAGATTATTGATGTGGATGGAACGGCCACAGGCCCAGGGCGGTAACGACTTAATGCTGGCGCCCATTCGGGAATACGGTGCCGAACACGACTCTGTATATAACTTTCTCAAGGTTCTGGATCAGCAAAAGGATCGTTTTGAATCTACCCGCCTGCTTTATGTGGCGGCGACACGTGCACGGACAAGATTGCATTTGCTGGGCCATGTCGAACAAGAAAAAAAGAATACAAAAGACATTCGTATGCCGGACCAGAGATCATTACTGTACCCGCTCTGGCCCGTTGTCGAGGATCATTTTAGGCAATATCTTCTGGAGAATGAGACAGAGACCCGGGGACATGGGGAGGCAGGGGAAAATCAGGATCAGCAGAAAAGGCTGCAACGTTTGCCTGTCGACTGGCAGCCGCCTGCTGTAACAGACCCTGTAATGATTAATAATCCTGAACCCCGGGATACGGAGTTGCCGGATGTTATAGAGTATTCATGGGCCGGGCAGACAGCCCGGTGTATCGGCAGCGCGGTGCATCGCCTATTACAACATTGTCAGAAAATAGAAGCATTGCAGAGCATGGCGACAGAAAAACTTGTGCAACGAATTCTGCTGCGTATGGGGATGCCGCGCAATGAATTAAACAAGGCGGTGGTTAAGATACAGGCAATGATTGAGGCGATACGAAAGGACGATCGTGGGCGATGGATATTAAGCGACAACCATTTCGAGATAGACAATGAATACGCATTGTCAGGGTTGATTGATGGCCGCGTGATCAATGTCATACTGGATCGCACTTTTGTCGATAGCGATGACATCCGTTGGATTATTGACTACAAGACCGGCACGCACAGCGGCACCAGGGTGGATGAGTTTCTGGATCGTGAGCAGGAACGGTACCGGCTGCAACTGGAACGTTATGCCAGCTTGATGCGACAGATCGATGATCGCCCCATCCGGATGGGTTTGTATTTTCCCTCGGTGCCGGGATGGCGCGAATGGGGCCTGAGTGACTAGACAGAATTAACGTTCCAGGTACTGTAATTTATCCGGTTTGTTTTCCCACTCCGCCGCATCGGCCGGTGCGTCCTTCATTTCAGTCAATACCGGCCACACTTTGGCCAATTCGGCGTTGAGTTCGAGAAACTGTTCCTGATCGGCAGGCAGGTCGTCTTCAGAATAAATGGCGTTAATGGGGCATTCCGGTACGCAGAGTGTACAATCAATACATTCATCCGGATCAATTACCAGCATGTTTGGTCCTTCGTGGAAGCAATCCACCGGACAAACTTCAACACAATCGGTATATTTACATTTAATACAATTTTCAGTTACAGCATACGTCATTTCTGGTTTGCTCCACTCCAAATTAAACCGGTCTTGAAAGAGGGCCGAATCATACATTTTGAGGCCAGGGAATGCAGCTTATAAATGATGAAAATAACGCTACAAACGGACAGCGAATGCCATACACTTGTCTATATTTAAAACAAAGGCGCTTTTTTGACATTGTTTTTATAATATAAAGTACTTTATTATACTTCTATAACCTATTGATTATAAATATATACAAATATGCTCGCAATCAGCATCCCCGATAAGCGCGTCACCGCCTGGATGGCCGAGACCGGCATCAAGGAAACCCAGGCCTGGCTTGATACCTTACCCATGGCCGATAGCACCGCGTACGCACGCGAGCTCTATCAGGCCTTGTATACTCTGAATCGGCAGGATATCGCGGCGCAGGATCGTTTTGAATTAATGGAACTATACCGTAGCCCGGTCGGTGTCGTTACCAGCAACTTGCAGCAGTACTTTGCCAAGTTATCTGTGCCTTTAAATCCGCAGCGGCGCCAATTGGCCGAATTTGTGCGCAGCTTGCAGATGGAGATGGCCTATGGCTATAAGTGTGTCCTCTATGATATCCAGAGGGCAAAAATCCAGTGGGGCAAGAAGAGCATGCAGGTCGCTACCATTGGGCATGTGTTGCACTACCTGGGTGAAGTGTTATTACGTTCCTACCAGGTATATATCCCCTATCCTGTAGGTATATGGAAAGAAATCCATACGCTCTATGGCTACTCCGAGGTGCTCAAGATTCTTGATCAAAAGATATTTCGCACTTCAGGACATAGTCAGATCGAAAGCACCATCAGCAAGCTGTATCGTCACATTTTGCTTTTGGGTATTTGCAGCCCTTACCAGTTACTGCAAAATGAATGTTTTCAGATAGACCAGTTTCTGGAATCCTGGGTAGACAAAGCCACCTTAAAGGACGATCTTGATGTGTCCAATACAGCAGGACAATTCCTGCTGGACCTGTCGGTTGATGCTATTCCCGTGCCTTTTCCTCGTGACGTCAAGCTGGGCCAGGAAAAACATCTGCGTTGTTTGAGTACAGTAGAATTGGCTCGGTCTGTTCATTCTTTTATAAACAAGTTACAGCACGGTCAGTCGGCACGCGAGGTTGGGCTTGGTATTGATTGCCTGGATGCTGCCTGTGTTGATCTGTTACGAAGGATGGTGCGCTTCTGGGGCCTGGCAGTTCGTCGCCAGTATAACCGGACCAGGAAACGAAGCTCTGCATTTGTCTGTTGTGGTCTTAATGCCTTGCATTTTTTTGCAGGTGGACAAAGACCGTTTGAGCAACAAAGTACCGCTTTCCAGGACCCGGATGAAGTTTCATCAATATCGGAATCGCCGGATATTGAGTCTGGATCGGAAAACAGTGAAACTTATCTCGATTTGGATCAAATGGAGACAGGTCACAGTCCACAGGGTAAAAACAAGCCTGCACAAAAGACCGTGCGGGCTGATGAAGTGTTTCGAATGGATCGCTGGCGGGTCAAGGACGAAAGTGCAAGCGGTTTATTATTGGTGCATTCCGGCCAGAGTATCACACCCATGCGAGTCGGTGATTTGATCGGTGTGCAAAATGCCAATGAGGCCGGACGCTGGCGAGCTGGCGTTGTGCGCTGGTTAAAAAGCCCGAAGGAGGACCAGCTGGAAATGGGGATAGAAATGCTGTCTCCAGGATTTACCCCGGTTGCCGTTAAGTCCAGCAACGATCATGGCATGTTTGGCCAGCATTTTTACCAGGCCCTGTTGTTACCGGCCATTAGGGCACTGCGCAGACCAAAGTCATTATTGGTACCGCGTGGTCTGTATCATCCGGAGACGCATATACAGCTGGGTCTTGGGGA
>CAJVXG010000115.1 GCA_913009215.1 uncultured Gammaproteobacteria bacterium
GACGCCATACAACAATTGTATCAGCGCATCGTCAAACAGGATCTATTGCAGGGTCAGGGCCACTACGACACCCGGTCCCTGGATAGCGAATATCTGCAGCGAATTACTTCCGATATCAAACTGCAAAAACCTTTAAAAGTTTGTATCGATTGCGGCAACGGCGTTGCCGGTAAACTGGCGCCAACTCTGTACAAAAGCCTGGGTTGCGAGGTCACGGAATTATTTTGCGATGTTGATGGCGATTTCCCCAACCATCACCCCGATCCCAGCCAGCCAAAGAACCTGCAGGACCTGATCAAGACCCTGGCCGCAGGCGATTACGACATCGGCTTTGCCTTCGACGGCGATGGGGACCGCCTCGGCCTGGTGACTCCGGATGGCCAGGTGGTTTGGCCGGACCGGCAAATGATCTTGTTTGCCCGCGATATTCTGCAACGCCAACCCGGCGCGGAAATTATCTACGACATCAAATGCTCCCGTGTATTACACGAGGAAATAGAAAAGGCCGGAGGCAGGCCATTGATGTGGAAAACCGGACACTCCTTCATCAAGGCCAAGCTGAAGGAAACCGGGGCCCAACTGGCCGGGGAAATGAGTGGCCACATATTCTTCAAGGAACGCTGGTATGGTTTTGATGACGGACTCTATGCCGGCGCCCGCATGCTGGAAATATTGTCAAAACAGGATCAGTCGGCCAACGACCTGTTCCGCGCCCTGCCCAACACCGTCAATACCCCGGAGCTACAACTCAAAGTAGAAGAAGGCGAGAATCACGCGCTGATCAAGAAACTGGTGGCCCTGGCCGACTTCCCCGGTGCCAGGATCACCACCATCGATGGCATCCGTGCCGATTTTGAGGATGGTTGGGGACTGGTACGAGCCTCGAACACCACGCCTGTATTGGTTATCCGTTTCGAGGGGCGAGATGATGCATCAATCAAACGTATCCAGGCCGCTTTTGCGAAACTCATCAGGCAAGTAAAGCCTGATGCCAAATTACCTTTTTAAGGCAAAGACGATACTAATTGCGAGGCCAGTTCATCGACCAGGCGTTTTACTCGTGATCCACGAGTCAGGCCTTTGGCTAAAGAGGAACGCACACTAAAGGTCTTGCTCTCCTTCAGGCTGCCTTCCACCAGCACGTCCGCCTCCAGATTATCACGGGAATCGGCTCCCTTGCCAAGGAAATCACCGGTACGGAAACGAAAATCGGTAATGGTCACAGTAAGAGTGATCAGCGATGGAGATTTACTTCTTTGGCCATCGAGATGGGTCCGAATACGTTGACGAATACGGTCGCGTACCCGGTAACGCTTGAGATAGGCCAATGAGGTCTTGTCGGTGAGCTTGCTGCTGACGTGCACCAGGATGTCCTGATAACGTTTGCCCTGATGAAACTCCTCATCAGGATTTTTTGTTTGAGCAAAACTTGAGGTGCTCACCAATGAGAAACACAGTAAAAATAATACAGTAGTAATTTTTTTCATCATTATGCCTTGGGTAGAGTGACACCGGTTTGGCCCTGGTACTTGCCGCCCCGGTCTTTATACGAAGTCTCACAGACCTCGTCGCTTTCAAAAAACAGTACCTGGGCCACCCCTTCATTGGCGTATATTTTTGCCGGTAGCGGGGAGGTATTGGAAAACTCCAGGGTAACGTGCCCCTCCCATTCCGGTTCAAACGGGGTCACGTTGACAATAATGCCGCAACGGGCATAGGTCGATTTACCGAGGCAGACCGTTAACACGTTTCTGGGAATACGAAAGTACTCCACGGTACGCGCCAGGGCAAAGGAATTGGGCGGGATAATGCAAACCTCGCCATGAAAATCGACAAAACTGCTGTCATCAAAATTCTTCGGGTCCACAATAGCGGAATTGATATTGGTAAATATCTTGAATTCCTCCGAGCAACGAATGTCGTAACCATAGCTGGAGGTGCCATAGGAAACGATCCTGCCGCTGCCGTTCTCACGAATCTGGCCCGGCTCGAACGGCTCTATCATGCCGTGCTCCTCGGCCATTTTGCGAATCCACTTGTCGGGCTTAATACTCATAACTTCTGATTTAATTTACATTTATATTGAATTTACAAACTCACCGGGCGTGCATCATACCAGCAAGCCGGTTAGGCAGCGAGCGCACGATGGCGAGCGCAGACAAGACAACGGCCGGTCCGGATAACCGGCCGGCCGTTATGCGCCATGCAAAAATATTCAAGTGTTCTGGATAACGATATTCGGGAATTTAGCGCTGTGGTCCTTGCGACGCAAGGCCAACTTGGCGGCGACGCGCCGGGCAATATCACGATAGATCTGAGCAATACGACCATCGGGATCGGCCACCACCGGCGGTCTGCCGGAATCGGTTTCCTCCCGTATAGAGATATCCAGTGGCAAAGAACCCAGGAAGTCGACATCGTAATCCTCAGACATCTTCATACCACCGCCCTCACCAAAGATATGCTCCTCATGTCCGCATTTGCTACAAATATGGGTACTCATATTCTCAATAATACCCAGCACCGGAACCTCGACCTTCTCAAACATCTTGAATCCCTTGCGTGCGTCCAGCAGGGCGATGTCTTGCGGCGTGGTGACAATAACGGCGCCACTGACGGGTACCTTTTGTGCCAGCGTCAACTGGGTATCGCCGGTACCCGGCGGCAGATCAATCACCAGATAATCGATATTGCTCCATTGGGTATCATTCAATAGCTGCTCCAGCGCCTGGGTCACCATCGGGCCACGCCAGATCATCGGTGTTTCCTCATCAATCAGAAAACCAATCGACATGGCCTGTATGTGGTAGCTGACAATGGGCTCCAGTGACTTGCCGTCTTTGGATTCCGGCTTGGCGGTGACACCGAGCATGCGGGGCTGACTGGGACCGTATATGTCGGCATCAAGAATGCCTACGGTGGCGCCTTCGGCGGACAGGGCCAACGCCAGATTCACGGCGACGGTGGATTTACCGACACCGCCCTTGCCGGAGGCCACGGCAATGATGTTTTTGATGTTCTTGATCGGCTCGACGCCCTGCTGTACCACATGGGCGCTGATCTTGGTGCTGATATTTATGGTCGCGCCATCGACACCATCAAGCGCCTCGACCTTCTCCTGCAGTTGCGAGACCAGTTCGTCATGGTAGCCCTTGGCCGGATAACCCAGCTCAATGTCCACCGTGACCCTGGCGCCATCAACAGTAATATTCTTCACGGCCTTGGCCGAAACCAGGTCTTTTTCCAGATAACGATCGATCACTGAGGCCAGTGCCTGTTCGATCTGGGCTTTTTCTATCGCCGCCATGGGTTAATACTCCAGTAAAATAGTCAGGATTCGCTCCGGGGGCGCAATCGTACCCTGTGTACGGAAAAAAGTCAGCCCCGGTGTCCAAGAAAAACCGACCCATTGAAGTACTCGATATTCTGGCCCAAAACCTGCAAAGCTGGTAGGTTTAGCCCGCTGTGGCTGCTCCATTCCGGGCGGCCCTTTTTTAATAGCGCCAATGGCAAAACAACTACGCAAAATCCTGGTCACCAGCGCCCTGCCCTATGCCAACGGCGATATTCACCTTGGCCACCTGGTAGAATACATCCAGACCGACATCTGGGTGCGTTACCAGAAAATGCATGGCCATACCTGCTACTACGTCTGTGCCGATGACACCCACGGCACCCCCGTCATGCTCCGTGCCGAACAGGAAGGCATTAACCCGGAAGAACTCATCGCCCGCATCAAGACCGAGCACGAGACCGACTTCGCCGGTTTCAATATTGAATTCGATAACTATTACACCACCCATTCGGATGAAAATCGCGAGCTGTCTCAGGATCTTTATCGTCGCTTGCGCGATAACGGTCTGATCGAGACCCGGACCATTGAACAACTCTATGACCCGGAAAAGGAGATGTTCCTGCCGGACCGCTATATCAAGGGCGAATGTCCGAAATGCCACGCCCGGGACCAGTATGGCGATACCTGCGAGGTTTGCAGTGCGACCTACGATCCCACAGAACTGATTAACCCGATGTCGGTAGTTTCCGGGGCCAAACCGGTCACCAGAACCTCCGAGCACTACTTTTTTAAATTGAGCCAGTGCGTGCCCTTTCTCAAAGACTGGCTTGCCGGGAAATACAACCAGTTGATCGATAATGAACCACCATTACAGGAACAGTCACGCAACAAAATCGAGGAGTGGTTCGAGGCTGGTTTGCGCGATTGGGATATCTCTCGCGACGCCCCCTATTTCGGCTTTGAAATCCCGGATGCCCCGGGCAAGTATCTTTATGTCTGGCTCGATGCCCCGGTCGGTTATATGGCCAGCTTTCTGAATATGACACAGCGTTTGCGTCTGAACTTTGATAGTTTCTGGGTCGACGACCAACAGGTCGAGCTATACCATTTTATTGGCAAGGACATATTGCAGTTTCATGCCCTGTTCTGGCCGGCTACCCTGCACCACGCCGGTTACCGTACACCCAACAAGTTGTTTGTCCACGGCTTCCTGACGGTGAACGGCCAGAAGATGTCAAAATCACGCGGCACCTTTATTAATGCACGCACGTATCTGAAATATCTTCCGGCAGAATACTTACGCTACTATTACGCCGCCAAACTCAATGATCGGGTAGAGGATATCGACCTCAACCTGGAAGATTTTGTGGCCCGCGTCAACAGCAACCTGGTGGGCAAATACATCAATATCGCCAGCCGTACGGCGGGCTTCCTGCATAAACGATTTAATGGCCAACTTGCCAAAGAACTCGACAAAGACGGCAAGGCCCTGATCAAAGGCATTCAGCGGGATGCCAAGGCCCTTTTTAGCGGAGCCGATGCCCTCTATGAAAAGCGCAAATTCAGCGAGGCCATACGCCTGATCATGGGCTTTGCCGATCAGGCCAATGAATACATCAATGCCCATAAGCCCTGGGAGATTGCCAGGGACAAAACCCGGGATGAACATTTACACCAGGTCTGTACCACCAGCATGAATTTATTTCGTTTGCTGACTATTTACCTGAAACCCGTACTGCCCAGACTGGCGAC
>CAJVXG010000116.1 GCA_913009215.1 uncultured Gammaproteobacteria bacterium
GCGTTGTCTTTGACCTGCAGTTTACGGATCCACTGTGCATCAGTGGAGAGATGTTCCTTGCGTGGCTTGGGAATCCCGTTTTCAGTAAAACAGGCATCGACACAGACAGAGCAGCCCGATTGGCACTTTGCTGTATCAATTAATAAACCCCAGCGTTGTGCATTAGTTACCGCTTCTTCCGGTTTCTTTGCCTGTACCAATTTAACGAGTTTGACTCCGGGGGCAACAGCCGCCGCCGAAACCGCAGCGGCACCAAGACCAATAAATTGACGACGATTCATGCTCATTATTTCGCCCCTTTGGAGGGTTTCTTATTGGCAGTGGATTTAGTTGTTGCCTTATCGGTATGACAAGAAAAACAGTCGGCTCTTACGGCGGTATATTCATGACACTGTTGACAAAAACCATTTTTGCCCAAAACGCTGTTGGTCTTGGGGTCGGCATGGCAGTTCACGCAGCGTTGTAATTTGAATTGTTTGGTTCGGATTCCCTTGTGTACCGTTTTGTCACGCTGGTCAAGGATATACTCAAAATGGTGTATACGCATTTTTGAGGTTGGCTCAACAACACATTTGTCACCACGGCCCCGGAAGGGTTTTGCGCTGCGGTTGGCACGCGAAAGTACCAAAGGAGGCAACGCGGTGGTAACTTGTCCGGTTGTCGAGTCCGACTCACCGACTGCCAAAGAAGTAAAGCCACCAAACATTGTAAATGCTACAACACCCAGCAACCATTTCAGCAAGTATTTTCTTTTTTGATGTCTCATGAGCTAATTAGTCACCTGCACCCAGGCCCATCTTGATGTAACCAGTAGGACAGACATCGGCACAGATATGGCAACCAATACATTTAGCATAGTCCGTATAAACATAGCGGCCCATGGTGTGTTCATCTTTCGGCGTTTTATGCACCGCAAGTTGAGGACAGTAGATGATACAGTTATCGCATTCGAAACACATACCGCAGCTCATGCAACGCTCGGCTTCCTTGACAGTATCTTCTTCGCTTAGACCATCCATACGTTCTTCGAAGTGGCCAAGCACTTCTTCCGCGCTGGGTACTTTTTCGGCACGCTTATGACGTTCGGTATATGTGAAATGTGCGAGAAACAACTCATCCGACTGTGCAATTTCGGCAAATGACCGGTCTTCATAGTTGTGAACGGCAAAACCACCAACCGACTTGCCTATCTCGTCAGTGCCGCGCAAGCCCTTGTCGATACCGCGCTCAACACTGTCGTTTGAATGAAATGTTTCCGGACCCAGTTCTACTTCATGTAACTTGTTGAGTAAATCGAAATGATGCACGTCTATCTTGGGTCGCTTGTGCAATTCTTCATCACGCAAATAGTGGTCAATGCTTTCTACTGCAACCGAGGCCTGGCCAATCACCGTGGTCAACAGGTGAGGGCGAATGATGTCGCCACAGGCAAAGATGCCCGGTTTGTTCGGAATCTGGTAATGCTTGTCGGTATCCATTAGCCCCTTGTCATTGGCAAAGTCTTCCATACCGGTAAAGTCACCGGATTGACCAATGGCAGAGACTATCAGGGCGCACTCAATGTCAAATTCGGAGCCTTCAACTACCTTGCCTTTGCCTTCGGAATAATCGATTTTGGCAACACGCAAGGCAGTAGCACGGCCGTCCTCACCTTTAATAACCTCCACCGGGGACAGGCTGCCGCGGATCTCAACACCCTCACGAGTAGCATCATCAATTTCATGTTTGGCCGCGTTCATTTTCTCGATAGGATGGCGAGACATCAGAATTACTTCCGCACCTTCGCGAGAGGCGACGTCAGCAACATCGTGCGCCGTTTGTCCCAGTACAATATTTTCAGGCCGGTCTTTCTCATGGATGTTTTTGATATTACCGATACGACGTGCAACGGAGGCGACGTCGATCGAGGTATCGCCACCACCAACAACCACAACTCTTCCTGATACGGCCTTCAGGCGCCCTTCATTAAAGGCGCTGAGAAAGGCGACGCCGGAGATACAGTTTGTGGCATCGGATCCCGGGATCGGCAGATTACGGCCACTTTGGGCGCCAATAGAAAACAGAATGGCATCGAATTCTTTTTGCAGATCTTCCATAGACACATCAGTACCGACTCGGGTATTCAACCGTTTTTCAACACCCATGTCGATAATACGGTTCATTTCACCATCAAGGACATCGCGTGGGGTACGATAACCCGGGATGCCGTAACGCATCATGCCGCCCATTTCGTCATGGTCGTCAAAAATGGTAACGCCATGACCCCTGCGACGGAGTTGATAGGCCGCCGCTAAACCAGCAGGACCGGCACCGATAATAGCTACTTTCTTGCCGGTATCCGCACCGGATTCAAAGCTCAGTTTATTCTTCAGGGCGTAGTCGCCAATAAATTGTTCAACCGAGTTGATACCCACATAATCCTCAACATCGTTACGGTTACATCCGTCTTCACAAGGCGCCGGACAGACTCGGCCCATGACAGAAGGAAATGGGTTGGCATCGGTAGAACGACGAAAGGCATATTCCTGCCATGACATGTCGCCTTTGGGATGTTCAATACCACGAACAATATTCAACCAACCGCGAATATCTTCACCGGAGGGACAACTACCCTGACACGGTGGTGTCTGGTGTACATAAGTAGGACACTTGTAGCTGGTGTCCGCCTCAAAAATTCGATCCGTATTTCGGGTCCATTGGTCATCACCGTCTTTGAACTTACGGAACGTTAAATTAGTATCTTTCATGTCGTCTGCCGATGTAGCCATAATTCATCTCCCGATAAGGAAATATTAAAGTTAAGTCTTTATTCTTTAGTACCCAGCTGAATGGCTGAACTAACCAGTTGGTGTAAACTGCCTATCATATCCATAGGGAATTCGTAATAAGGCAGCACTTTAGCGAATTGACTCTTGCAAATCGCGCAAATAGCAGCCAGATAATTTACCTGATGTTCATCTATCACCTGCTTCAGCGCTTCCATTCGGGGCAGGGCGCCCTTGACGCGTATTTCCATAAGATCGTCGGTCAGCAAACCGCCGCCGCCGCCACAGCAGTAGGTATTCTCGTGGATGGTTTCCGGTGCCATATCGTGGAAATGATTACAGCTGGCCTTGATAATCTCGCGAGGAATCACAAATTGACCGCCGGGCATGTCGCCCATGCGTGAAGCCCGAGCGACGTTACAGGAGTCATGGAAGGTGACGATACGATCATCATTGGCTGATTTATCAAGATTCAACGCGCCGCGTTGTAACAAATCATAGGTGACTTCACAGATGTGCGAAGGCTGTTTATATTGAGGATCAAGAAAGTCGAAAGGTCCGATCAGGGTATTCCAGAAACTGTAGGCCACGCGCCAGGCGTGTCCACATTCTCCAACAACGATACGCTTTACACCGAGATCCAGCGCCGCTTCACGGATACGCATAGCGGCACGTTTCATATTTTCATAGCTGCCAATAAACATGGAGAAATTGCCGGCTTCCGAGGCGTGAGAACTCAAGGTCCAACTGATACCTGCCTGGTGAAAAACCTTGCCATAGCCAATCAGGCCATCAACGTGTGGTTCGGCAAAGAAGTCAGCTGATGGGGTAATCACCAGAACTTCGGCGCCTTTCACGTCTACCGGATATTTTACGTCAACACCGGTTTCCTCTTTTACGTCTTCTTCCAGACCTTCCAGCGTGTTGACCAGCGCGGGTTCCGGCAATCCAAGATTGTTACCAATCTTGTGTACTTTAACCAGGATTTCATTACAGTATTTTTGACCGACCCCTACAGAGTCCATAATTTCACGAGCAGCCATGGAGATTTCTGCGGTATCAATGCCGTATGGACAGAAAACGGAACAACGACGACATTGTGAACATTGGTGGAAATAGCTGTACCAGTCGTCCAGTACTTCCTTGGTCAGTTTCTTTGCGCCAACGAGCTTTGGAAATAATTTTCCAGGGAGAGTGTAGTAATACCGATAGACCTGGCGTAATAAATCCTGGCGGGCCACCGGCATATTCTTTGGATCAGAGGTGCCCAGGTAATAATGACATTTGTCGGTACAGGCGCCGCATTTGACGCAGCTGTCCAGATACACTTGCAGACTACGGTATTTACCCTTCAGTTCGCCCAGCTTTTTAACGGCAACATCTTCCCAGTTATCGACCAGCTCACCCGGAAAGCCTAATGGTTCCTGATGCTCCGGTTTGGCAACAAAGGGGCGACTATTTTCCATTGCTCCCGGTTTGATTTTAGGAATATCATAATATTCCTTCATTTCCGGTGTTTGAAATTCGTCTTTTCCCATAATCTATCTCGTTATTATTTCTTGCTGCTCTCGAGTTCGGCTGCCCATGGCGCCAGGTGCCGTTGTTCCCGCGGGTTGTCTACCTGGTTAAGGGTCGGGCTAAAGAATATACCAGGGGCATGCAGTAGTTTACTGATTGGAAAAATGATTATCAGCAACAGCACCAGCGACAAGTGGACTAATAGAGGTAAATCAGTTGGCAGCGGTTTAATCTTGAGCACCATTAAGCCAAGAAAGAAATCTTTTACCACCGCGACATCGGTATGGGCGATGTAAGTCATCCAGGCGCCGCTACTGGCAATGGCTATTATTAAGAGCAGCATCAGATAATCGGAGGGGCTGCTGATGTAACGCACACGGTCAACGAGGACGCGGCGAGCAAATAAGCCGGTCAGGCCCACGAGCATGGCAAAGGCAGCATATTGGCCAAACGGTTGCGCCAGGGCAACAACCAGTGGTACCGGTTCCAGGATATAACGCAGGTGCCTGATGAAGGCCAACAGCAACGCAAAGTGAAACATCCAGCCGAAAATCCAGATCCACAGATTGGATTTGAACAGGCTTTCAAACAACGTGACTTCCTTGATTAGACGCCATACAACACCCACACGCGTGGTGGGCGCCGGTGTTGTCGGTATTTTCAACGGGGCAGGGGTCCGCCAGTAAGTCCATATTTTATAGCTGAGACCCACTACAAACAGCGCGGTGGCTGCGTAGAATAATATTGCATACGTAATGGAT
>CAJVXG010000117.1 GCA_913009215.1 uncultured Gammaproteobacteria bacterium
ATTGGCATAATGGATTCAGGGTAATGACTGTAGTTGCACCCTGCCAGAAACAGGGTGTGCTGGAAACTGGCTCCCCGGGACGGACTCGAACCGCCGACAAAGAGATTAACAGTCTCCTGCTCTACCAACTGAGCTACCGGGGAAGAAGGGCGCGTATGGTACTGATGCGCCCCCCCATGGTCAAGGGTGGCGTCAAGGGCAAAGCTCGGGGTTACGTGTCGAGCCGCGATAAGAGATCCGGGCGCGTCCACTCTGCATAATGAGCACGCCCCTGGGGCGTACACGGCGGTTGCGATCGCAAAAGGCGAAGGTACCGTTTTGTTGCACAAAACCGCTAGGCTGATAAGACAGGTAACGTCCGTTTCCCGGACCCCAGGCACTGAATCTAAGCGAAAGAAAACCCGGCAATGGTTGCCGCACTCGAATAATTTGTTCGTCCGGGTCTTTTTGATAGTTTTTGTTTTTGTCAATAAAGATCAGGCGACCTTCATCCCAGTTACCACTACGACTGCATTGTACTTGATCCTGACTCTTGCAAATCAATACCTGTTCACCGGTTTTAACGGCCTCACTACGAGTCAGGCTGAGATCGGCAATAAGGTTGTTGGTTTTCGAGGTAATGGTTTCGTGCTGTAGTAGTTTGGGGACAGAGACTGAAAGTGAAACCAGAATAGCAGCGATGGCCAGTGTCACAATGAGTTCAATCAGTGTGAACCCGCGGTATCGCCCAGGGTATTGAAGGTGTGGTTTGTTGCCGGAGAATGCCAAATGGCTCATGCCCATCGTCCCTGATGAATACGTGGCTGTCGATGTCGACTGGTGTCGACCTGTCCCTTAACTGAAACCGATTATGCGAATTACCCGGTCGGCTTGCAAGTTATTATTGCCAGCCAATGCCATTTTTCTTGTCTACCGGACGGAATTTGAGGTGAATATCCAGTCTGCCGACAAACATGGTGTCCAGGCGTATATGGCCATCGAGAGTCACAGCGCGTGATTTCAGGGCCGCAGGGTCCATAGACAGCATTTTTAATTTGCTGTGAGGGTAGTCTACGGCAAGGTTGAGGTGCACGGGAAAATAACCATCGAGGAATCGTTTCATATACGGACCGCCATGCCAGGCATAGGTACCGCTCAGGGCATCAAATTTGAATGTGTGGGTTTCGCTGTAGATGCAGAGTACGGCATTTTTGCCTATATCCACCAGCTGTACCGTGCTGCCCTCAACCCAGGCCTTCTTGATGTTATCGGCACGGGATATCTTGAGATTACGCACCCCGCCCTTGCGGAACACGACCTCCAGTGCCGGTACCCGGGCCAGATTGTAATGGCATTGCTTGTTCAGGACCCAGCCGGTCTTGAGGCTGTCGTTGGTAATGGTGATATGCGCCCAGTGTTTGTGCGGCGGTCTTTTGGGTGGCTTGACCAGGAATTGCAATGTCTCATCCGTACCGCTCGGGTACTCCGCTTCGGCCATGGCCGGAGGCATGGACAGTAGCCATACCACGGTGAGCAGAAAGAACAATCTTGTTTTATTGGTCACGATTTTTCTATGTCAAAAACCTTCTGTATCCGATCCAGGGCCTTATCAAGGGATGCCATATCCAAAGCATAGGACAAACGCATATAGCCGTCAGCCCCAAAGGCCGAACCGGGCACCATGGCGACATCGACCTTGTTGAGCAGATACTCCGCCAGCTCAATGTCATTATTGACACCATCCAGGCGGGCGATGGCTTCTCGCATATCGGGAAAGGCGTAGAAGGTTCCGTGCGATGGCAGACAGTGCACGCCTTGCAGTGCATTAAGGCGTTTGACGACATGATCGTGACGCCGTTGGAATTCCTCGACCATTAGTTGCACACATCGCTGATCGCCACTCAGGGCGGCTGTGGCCGCCGCCTGGGCAATGGAGCATGGGTTCGAGGTGCTTTGCGACTGGATCTTTTTCATCGCTGCAATTAACACAGCAGGACCTCCCGCATAACCGATGCGCCAACCGGTCATGGAATAGGCCTTGGAGACGCCATTGAGGACCACGGTTCGGTCGTAGAGGTCCGGGCAAACATTGACGATATTCTGAAACGGTTCATCGGACCAGAGAATGTGCTCGTACATATCGTCGGTGGCGACCATGATGTGCGGATGCCTGCGCAGCACCTCGGCCAATGTCGCCAGTTCGTTTTTTGAGTAAGTGGCGCCAGTGGGATTGGACGGGCTGTTAATCACCAACAGGCGGGTCTTTTCCGTGATGGTGGATTCCAGTTGTTTGGCCGTGATCTTGAAAGATTGCTCAATACCGGCAGGGACAATGACCGGAACACCGTCGGCCAGTAACACCATGTCCGGATAAGAAACCCAGTAGGGCGCCGGGATGATGACTTCATCGCCGGTATTCAGCAGGGCCTGGGCCAGGTTAAAAAAACTGTGCTTACCTCCGACCGATACCAGGATTTGTTCTGCGGTATAATTCAGTGCGTTATCGCGGGCAAACTTTTCAATAATGGCCTGCTTTAATGCGGGGGTGCCGTCGACGGCGGTATATTTGGTTTCGCCGGCCTGGATCGCGGCAATGGCTGCCTGCTTGATATGATCGGGGGTGTCGAAATCCGGCTCTCCGGCGCCGAGACCAATCACATCCCGGCCTTCGGCCCTGAGCTCCTTGGCGCGATTGCTGACCGCGAGCGTGGGTGAGGATTTGATACGCCGGACACGTTCCGATAATACAATGTCTGACAAGGGACCAGTCCTGATTTAGTTGATAACGAGTATTTTAATATACGGTAATATACCTTTTTTGATTGCCGAAGCCATTATTATTTGCAGCCATGTTTAAACTGGAGAGCACATTTTCGCCAACCGGTGACCAGCCTGCGGCCATTGACGCCCTGGTGGCTGGATTGCAGGCCGGGGAGGCCTATCAGACCCTGCTGGGGGTAACCGGTTCCGGTAAAACCTATACCGTGGCCAATGTCATCCAGACCTTGCAACGACCGGCGCTGATACTGGCCCCGAACAAAACCCTGGCGGCCCAGTTGTACTCGGAAATGCGCGACTTCTTTCCTAATAATGCGGTGGAGTATTTCGTTTCTTATTACGATTATTACCAGCCCGAGGCCTATGTTCCCTCCAGCGATACCTTTATTGAAAAAGACGCCTCGATTAACGAGCATATCGAGCAGATGCGGCTGTCGGCCACCAAGGCACTGCTGGAGCGAAAAGATTGCATTATTGTCGCGACGGTGTCGGCCATTTATGGCCTTGGCGACCCGGCGGCCTATCACGATATGATTCTGCACCTGCGCCAGGGTGCGCCGATATCCCAGCGCACCATCCTGAAGCGATTGACCGAATTGCAATACACCCGTAACGACATGGAGTTGCGACGCAGTACCTTTCGTGTCCGTGGCGATGTCATTGATATTTATCCGGCCGATTCCGATTATCTTGCCGTGCGTGTGGAGTTGTTTGATGACGATGTCGAAAGTCTGTCAGAGTTTGATCCCCTGACCGGCGCAACGGTCAATCAACTCAGCCGTTGTGCGATTTACCCCAAGTCGCATTACGTGACACCGCGCGAGAATATCATCAACGCCATGAAGCAGATCAAGCCGGAGTTGAAACAGCGCCTGGCGCAGTTGCGTGATAGTGACAAACTGGTGGAGGCACAAAGGCTGGAGCAACGCACCATGTACGACCTGGAAATGATGCAGGAGGTGGGATATTGCTCTGGCATCGAAAACTATTCGCGTTACCTCTCGGGCCGCAATGCCGGTGAGCCACCACCGACCCTGATGGATTACTTGTCGGATGAGGCCTTGTTGTTTATTGATGAGAGTCACGTCACCGTGCCGCAGGTGGGCGGCATGTACAAGGGCGATCGTTCGCGCAAGACTACGCTGGTGGAGTACGGTTTCCGCCTGCCGTCTGCCCTGGATAATCGCCCATTACGATTTGATGAATTTGAGCGCCTGATGCCACAAACGGTGTTCGTATCGGCCACGCCAGGATCTTACGAAGCCGAGCACAGCCATACCGTTGTCGAGCAGGTGGTGCGACCCACCGGTTTGCTCGATCCGGTGGTTGAGGTGCGACCGGTCGCTACCCAGGTGGATGACCTGTTATCCGAAGTCAATAAACGGGCCGAGATAGGTGAGCGCGTACTGGTAACGACATTGACCAAGCGTATGGCCGAAGACCTGACCGATTATCTGAACGAGCATGGTGTCCGCGTGCGTTACCTGCACTCTGATATTGACACCGTGGAGCGCGTTGAAATCATTCGTGATCTTCGTGCCGGGGTGTTTGATGTCATTGTCGGCATCAATCTGTTACGGGAGGGGCTGGATATCCCCGAGGTGTCGCTGGTGGCCATTCTCGATGCCGACAAGGAAGGTTTTTTGCGTTCGGCAAGATCGCTGATCCAGACCATTGGCCGTGCAGCACGTAACATCAATGGTATGGCATTGCTGTATGCCGGCAAGATAACGGCCTCCATGCAGCATGCCCTGGATGAAACCGAACGACGTCGAAGTATGCAGACGCAATACAATAAAAAACACGGTATCCAGCCGCAAGGCATACGCAAGGAGGTCAAGGAGCTTATCGATGGAGTGCATAGCAAACAACGTGGAGTCAGGTACGGTGCATCAGCTGCAGGGAATATTGCTATGGTTGCTGCCGAAGAGTCTGCCGAATACCAGGACCTGAACCCGGGTCAACTGGGCAGGCTGATTGAGAAGCTGGAGAAGCAGATGTTTCAACACGCCAGTAATCTCGAGTTTGAGGAGGCGGCAGCGGTACGTGACAAAATCCGCGGCATTCAGGACCGCGAGTTGGGACTGTTTATTAGCAAAAGCTTATAAAGCTATACATTTTCCACCAAAGCCATCTATACTAGGCTTATCGGTTCGGGCTGGGTGGACATCGCTGTATTCTATACTCGAATCTGGGCGTGTTGGCTTTCCTAAATACAAAAATAACTACGGTTAGGCTCGATCTCAAGGACTGATGCGCGTGACAAGGATAGCGCCAGGGG
>CAJVXG010000118.1 GCA_913009215.1 uncultured Gammaproteobacteria bacterium
TCTTCTTTAAATCGCCTCGCCTTCGTTCCTTCAGTATTATTATAAGTCTAGCATTTCAACTGGACGAAAATCCTGGGCTGGTCTGGGGATTTCACCTTCATTTAAGTGTCTTACTGGCCGCCTGTTTTTGCAACAAAAACCTATATAAATTTAAATCCGCTTAACGGGCTGATATAATTCAGGAAAAATTATATCATTTCTATAAGAAATGGGCACACAATGAAACGTACACTCGGCCTGACAATAATACTATTTCTGCTCTGGCTCGGTCTTTCGGGCCACATGACACCCTTGTTAATAAGTCTGGGTTTAGCGTCGGTATTTCTCACTATTTATTTGGCCCATCGCATGCAAGTCATCGATCACGAAAGTCACCCAACACATATGACCAAAAGTCTGCTCGCTTTCTGGCTATATTTGATTCGCGAAATTGCTATCGCCAATATCGATGTCGTCAAACGTATTCTCAGCCCGGGAAAATCGATTAGCCCACAGCTGGTGAAATTACCGCTGTCACAAAAAACCGATCTCGGCAAAGTAATCTACGCCAATGCCATTACCTTAACACCCGGTACCGTGAGTGTTGAACTTTCGAAAACCCGAATTACGGTTCACGCCATTGCCAAAGAAACAGCCAAGGACCTGGCGACAGGTAAAATGGCAGCCAGGGTGCCGGACGACGTTGAGGAAACTGATAAATGATATACGCAGCTGCGGCACTCGCGATTCTGGTAACGATGGGTCTGGCGCTAACTCGTGCACTGCTGGGACCGACAGTCTATGATCGAATTCTCGCGGTAAATATGTTCGGTACCAAAACTGTATTGTTAATTGCTGTGTTCGCCTTCCTGTCCGATCGCACCGATATACTCGATATCGCTTTGCTCTATGTATTGATCAACTTTATCAGCGTCATCGCCGTGTTAAAACTGGTGGAGCAGGGTAATTTCTTTACTTCAGGGGAAAGCACCACAAACAAGATGAAATCGAAATGATACTGATTGATAGTCTGAGCTGGATCTGTATCGTTACCGGGGGTCTGCTCGGTATCATCGGTGGTTTCGGCATACACCGTTTCCCGGATTTTTATTCACGTTTGCATGCGGCTGGCATCGCCGACACCTTATGTGCCTTATTAATTTTGTTGGGCCTGGCATTACAGGCAGGTTTCACTCTGGTCAGCTTAAAACTCTTTCTGATTTTTGCTTTTCTATTTTTTACCAGCCCGACTGCAACGCATGCACTGGCGAATGCCGCCTTACACGCTAGACTCAAACCCAAACTAGCCAACGGTAAAAAGAAGTGATCGATATCTTAATTGACATCATCCTGCTCTCTTTTTTAGCGATAATCGCTATAGCCATCATCCGTACTCGCAGTTTACTTGCCGTGATTATGCTGTTCAGCATCTTCAGTCTGCTTTCCGCTGGGCTGTTCATGGTTTTGGATGCATCCGATGTCGCCTTCACCGAAGCCGCCGTCGGCGCAGGCATTTCTACCGTGCTGATGTTGGCCACACTGGCACTGACTAAAAGCTATGAAGAAAAACCGAGCAGCCACCGGCCGTGGATACCACTGCTTGTGGTCTCGGTCACCGCGGCCTTTTTGGTCTACGGCACTATCGATATGCCGCCTTTTGGTGACCCAAACGCACCGGCACACCAACACGTGGCACCACGTTATATTGAGCAGGGCGCCAAAGAAACCGGGGTGCCCAATCTGGTTACGGCGGTACTGGCCAGTTACCGCGGCTTCGATACCCTGGGCGAAGTCACGGTAGTTTTCACGGCAGGGATCGGCGTCCTGTTGTTGCTCGGTGGACGCCAGCGGCGCAAAAAGAAAAAAGAAAAGAGATGAAACACAATCTAATCCTTCGAGTTATTGCCAAATTTCTGATACCGATTATTGTTCTGTTTGCCTTGTATGTGCAGTTCCATGGCGATTACAGTCCCGGCGGTGGTTTTCAAGCAGGTGTAATCTTCAGCGCTGCCTTTATTCTTTACGCGATAGTTTTCGGCCTCGATACTGCGGAACGGGTAGTACCACCGAGGGTGTTACAGATCCTCGCCAGCATAGGCGTATTGATTTATGCGGGTACCGGGTTTGTCACCTTATTTCTCGGCGGCAACTTTCTCGACTACAACGTGCTCGCCGAGCAACCGGTGGCCGGACAACACCTCGGCATCCTGATCATTGAACTCGGCGTTGGCATTACCGTGAGTTCGGTCATGCTATTAATTTTCTTTACCTTTGCCGGGCGGAACCGACCATGATGGAATTTATCCTCGGTCATTATAACTACTGGATTGTTATCTTTTTGATGATGCTTGGGTTTTACACCGTGATCAGCCGCGGCAACATGGTAAAAAAAATCGTCGGTCTGAACATCTTCCAGGTATCGGTCTTCCTGTTATATATCAGCATCGGCAACGTCAGCGGCGGTACCACACCAATCATCGCCGAAGGCTTTACCAGATACTCCAATCCGCTTCCACACGTGTTGATCCTGACGGCCATTGTTGTTGGCGTCGCGACCACCGCGCTTGGCCTGGCACTGGTGGTTCGCATTAAAGAGGCCTACGGCACTATTGAAGAAGACGAGATTCACGATCAGGACCAGTCTTTGTGATAGAACAACAACTGAGTTTGCTGCTGGTTGCCGTTCCTCTGCTCGCCGCACCGGTTGCGTCCATACTGCCCAATGGTCGATTGCCATGGTTGCTTGCACTTGTCGTTTCCTGGCTGTGTCTGGCCATGGCCATTTGGCAGTTTATCATCGTCCTGGATGGCCACATCATCAGCTACGAACTTGGTGGCTGGAGTCCACCGTGGGGTATCGAATACCGCATTGATGCGGTCAATGCCTTCGTTGCGCTGATCGTCGCTGGTATCGCTGCGGTAACCATGCCCTACGCCCTGCGAAGCGTCGAACAGGAAATCCCAAAAAAACAAAGCTCATTGTTTTACGCCACATTGCTACTGTTTCTGGTTGGTTTATTAGGCATTGCCCAAACCGGTGATGTTTTTAATCTGTTTGTGTTTCTCGAGATCTCGTCGTTGTCGTCATACGTACTCATAGGTATGGGTCGTCAACGCCGTGCACTGACCGCCGCCTATCAATACCTGATTATGGGTACCATCGGCGCCACCTTCCTGTTGATCGGTATTGGTCTGCTTTATGCCGAGACCGGCTCGTTAAATATGGTAGACCTCCACGCAAGATTGGAGAATGCACTGGATAACCGTACGGTACATACTGCATTTGCCTTTATCGTCATTGGCATCGGCCTGAAACTCGCAATGTTTCCACTGCATCAGTGGCTACCCAACGCCTATACCTATGCCCCCTCTGTCGTCACCGTGTTTCTCGCCGCCACCGCAACCAAGGTAGCGGTGTACGTCATGTTACGCATGATGTTCACCGTGTTTTCATTTTCGGGTTTTGTCCGCGGTACACCGGCCGATGAAATGTTCCTGATTCTCGGTACCGCCGGCATCATTGCTGCTTCGATCTATGCGATTTATCAACGCGATGCCAAACGGCTGCTGGCCTTCTCCAGCGTGGCGCAGGTTGGATATATGGTCTTGGGTATAGGCTTTGGTACCGCCCTGGGATTAACCGCGACGGTGGTACACATATTTAATCACGCTTTAATGAAAGGTGCCTTGTTTATGGCCCTGGGCGCGATAGTCTATCGTATCGGTTCCAGCCAGATCGATAAATTCGATGGCTTGGGTCGGCAGATGCCGTGGACCTTTGGCGCGATATTTATCGGAGGATTAAGTCTTATCGGAATACCCGGCACCGCCGGTTTCATTAGTAAATGGTATTTGGTGTTGGCCGCATTGGAACAACAATCCTGGTTCATTACCGCAACCATTCTTCTTGGCTCGCTATTGGCAGTAGTCTACGTGTGGAAGCTGGTGGAGGTTTTATTTTTTCGTGAAACCTCCAAAAACAGCAAGATCAAGGAAGCGCCGTTGTCTTTGCTTATTCCGATGTGGTTACTGGTACTGGCCAATATTTATTTTGGTATTGACACCCGTCTCACCATAAACGCCGCCAAGGCGGCGGTACAATTACTGGGAGTAGCACCTTGATGGACAGCGCCACACTGATGTTGCTTGCCATCTTACTCCCGTTTCTTGGTGCCGGGGGTATTGTGTTGTCTGGTCGCTGGCCCAACCTGCGCGAAGCCATAACCTTACTGACGGCGGGCGGTCTTGGTCTGATTGTTATCAGTCTGTTTCTGCACATCCAGCAAGGAACAAATATAGCATTGCAGTTAGCCGAACCCTTACCTGGCCTGCCAATCGCATTCCATATAGAGCCTTTGGGCATGCTGTTTGCGCTGGTGGCTAGTCTGCTGTGGTTTGTTACCTCGATTTATGCCATCGGCTATATGCGCGGCCATAAGGAAAAAAACCAAACTCGCTTTTATGCCCTGTTCGCGATTGCGATCGGTAGTGCGATGGGTACTGCCTTTGCCGGTAATATGCTTACCCTGTTCTTGTGTTACGAGGTGCTGACAATTTCGACCTATCCGCTTGTTGCCCACGGCGGCACACCGGAGGCCAGGCGTAGCGCCCGTACCTATTTGGGCATATTGTTGGGCACTTCAATCGGCTTGCAGTTACTGGCAATACTGATCACCTATACAATAAGCGGAACGCTGGATTTCCGTGATGGCGGCATCCTTGCCGGAAAGCTAGACCCCGCCTGGGCTGCGTTGCTCTATGCATTATTTATATTTGGTATCGGCAAGGCCGCGATCATGCCCCTCCATCGCTGGTTGCCGGCGGCGATGGTGGCGCCAACCCCGGTCAGCGCACTATTACACGCGGTAGCGGTGGTCAAGGCCGGTGTCTTCACGATACTGAAGGTAACGGTATATATTTTCGGCACCGATTTTATTCTCGAGTCGGGAGCCAACAACTGGTTGATCTGGTTTGCCGCGGCGACAATATTATTTGCATCGCTCATAGCAATGACCAAAGACAA
>CAJVXG010000119.1 GCA_913009215.1 uncultured Gammaproteobacteria bacterium
GCCATGGTTTCGTAAAACGGATCACAAAGTGGCGATGCCGGATCTATACCCATAGCCGGTGGCAACCATTTCACGGCACGGGCACCCCGTTTCGCGGCTTGTTTTAGCGCCTGAATCGCGTCTTTACGATAAGGATGAATCGACGCAATCCATTCGAAATCGCCCGGATACTGTTTGGCGATCTTATACGCGTACTCGTCTGGTGTATGGTAAGCGGATAAAGTTTTTTTACGCTCGCCCTTGTTGTCGTAATAAAAGTCGAAGGCCAGCAACATCGAGCGGGTCCCGGTCGGAAATGATTTACGCAAGGCCAGCAGGCGCTGCAGGAATTGTTTATCGACCTGCTCCTCCGCTTCGGAACAACTGGCATTCATATAGAACTTGCGTTGGGCATACTGAATGGGATGTTTGAGGCTTTTCATGTGTGGATTGATCCAGATGCCGGAATTGCTGTCGCCGGTGCCAATCAGATGGGTGTGAACGTCCCATACCTGCATCGGTTTAATGCCGGCCCAGGCCTGCTGCACCAGTTCATGCTGTAACAACTCATCGGGCATGGGCAGGGGCCTACAGGGGTTCCAGAAACCCTCATCGGGCCAATACTTGTAGCCCACGGCACCCAGTGCACCCATGCCCAATAGAGAAATAAAATGTCGTCGTTTCATATGGTTCCGTTTTCTTCGTTAAGCACGTTTTCTTTGGTGCTATCGGCCGGTAGGTGCCAGGACACCAGAAAGGCGGCAAGCAATACTACAAAACCCAAAACCATCAATGATGCGGTCGGATCGGCACCATAGAGGGTGGCCACCATATACGACCCGGTGGCAATCAGCATGGCCAGGTTCTCAAAAAAATGTTGAATAGCGACGGCGCTACCGCTACCAACGGAGCGGTGACCGATCTCCTGCAAGGCGGCATTGATGGGTACCACAAAAATACCGCCGGCCAGGCCCACCATCAGTAATACCGTCATGGCCTGCATTGATGTCTCGACAAACCAGAACAGCAGGATACTGACACCCATGGCATAGGCCGCAAAACGTGCGCGCCTTAAGTTATCTATTGAAATCAGCTTACTCGCCAACACCGAACCAATGGCAATACCAATGGCGGCAAATACCACCAGCAACGACACTTCGGTCTGGGTTCTGGTCGCCAACACCACCGGCGCCCAGGTCAACAACATGACGCGCAAGGCCACGGACGCGGCCCAGAATACACTGGTCCCCAGCATGGCAAAACGCGCCCTCGGATGCGTCAGGAATATGCGAATCATTTCGGAAAAGTGTTTCAGGATATGTCCCGTTGGCACTTCGACCCTGGTATGGGTTTTCGGGACCAGATAAGTTACCGCCAGCGAAGCCAGGTACAAGGCGCAGACCATGAACAAGCCCCAGCTGACGGAAGAGTCCACGACATATGCCCCGGCGACGGCGCCAACGACAATGGCAGCAATAGTAGAGCCTTCGATCAGGCCATTGGCCTTAACCAACTCATGGTGGCCCACCAGTTCCGGCAGAATACCGTACTTGGCCGGCCCGTATACGGCGGCACCAATACCAATAACCGCGTACGCCACCAGTAACATGGCGGTGGCCACATTGGCAGTCATATGCTCTGCAAACACCAACACCAACAACAGCATCAGTATGCTGCCGGCAGTTTTAATAATATTACCCGTGGCCAGGACCCTGGACTTGATATGTTTGTCGGCAAAATAACCTACCCAGGCAGCAAGGAAAACAAAGGCCAGCAGGAATGAGGCCTGTAACGCCGATTTGAACCAGGGGGCCGCCTGTAATTGTTTCTCACCCACTTCCAGGGCCACAAAAAATACGGCGCTGTCGGCGAAGGCGGTAAGAAACTGTGCGCCCAGCAGGCTGTAGATGCCCCTATTCAATGCCAAGCTCCTGTTTGGCCAAGGCGGTAATAGCCACATAGTCGGTCTTGCCACTGCCCAGTACCGGCAGTTTTGCAACCGGAATAATCTTGCGTGGCACGCTAAGCTCACCCAATTCCTGCTGACGGGCGCACCGCAACAAACCGGAGCGATCGGCATCGGCGCATTCACTGACCAATACCAATTGCTCACCCTTCTGCGGATGCGGCACGCTGACCACGGCATGCGATTTATCCGGCCAGGCCTTGTTTGCCACTTCCTCGGCAACGGCCAGCGATACCATTTCACCACCAATCTTGGCGAAGCGTTTGGCACGACCGCAAATGCGAACAAAACCCTCATCGTCCATGGCCACAATATCACCGGTATCGTACCAGCCCAGGCCTCGCCCGGTTTTCGGTGGCACCAGTTCGCCAGGGCGGTCATTAAACAAATACCCCAACATCACGTTCGGTCCCCGTACCGACAGGCGCCCACCCTCGCTGACGCCAGGCACCTGGTCCAGCCGATATTCAATACCGGGCATGAAACGGCCGACGGTACCGGGCCTGTTTTCCATCGGTGAGTTGCTGGTCAGCACCGGGCTGGTCTCGGTAGTGCCATAGCCTTCAAAGATACGCACGCCAAAACGTTCGGCCCAGATGCGGCGCGTTTCTTCCTGTAATTTTTCGGCACCGGCGAAAATGAAGCGCATGCTGTAAAAATCATAGGGATGGGCAAATCGCGCATAACCGGCAAGAAAGGTGTTGGTGCCAAACATAATGGTGGCATTCACCTCATAGGCCATCTCCGGCACAATACGGTAATGCAAAGGCGACGGGTAGAAAAAGGTCCTCATACCGGACAACAAGGGTAGCAGCGTCCCTGCGGTCAAACCAAAGGAATGAAATAACGGTAAGGCATTGAGGATAATGTCCTGGGCGCCGAAATCGACCTTGGCGGCAATCTGTTGCCGATTGGCCAGCAGGTTCTTATGCGACAATACCACGCCCTTGGCCACACCCTCGGAGCCGGAAGTAAACAATACCACAGCCGCATCGTCCGGTTTGGCCTTGCTGGCAGCAATACGATAACTCGGGTAAGCAAACTTACCCATCAACCATCCACGAAGCAGGTCAGTCAAAGCTATCGTTTTCCGCAGGTCCTCAACATAAACCAGCCTGACCCTGGCGGCGAGCTGTTCTGCCGCGTCCTCCAGCCTGGCCATTTTTATAAATTGCCGCGAAGTATAGATAGTTTTCAGACAGGCCGTGCCACAGGCAGCCAACAAGGCCTTCGCCCCTACGGAATAATTCAACATTACCGGCACTCGACCGTAGGCATGCATGCCGAAAAAACTGATCACGGTCCCGGTCATACTCGGCAATAGCACCCCGACGCGTTCCCCGGGCGTGGTATCCTGAGCCACCTTGTGGCCCATAATAAAGGCACGGCTGATCAGCTGGTTGTAACTAATCGGTTTACGTTCAATATCCTCAACAATGATATGTTTGCCTCCATGTAACCGCCTGGCATCAAGCAGCGTCTGGAATATGGTCTTTTCATAATTGGAAGTCGCAAACATCATCTCGGTCATTACTTCGGCCAGTATCTGGCCGGCCTGCTTGCGACGCTCGCGCCCCCTGACGTGTTCTGCTACCTCTATTTTTTGAGGCGGTTGCACCACCAGCTGGATATCCGGGAACCAGCGAGTACGCACACGTCCGCGAAGGCGTGAAAACGGGGAATACTGGGCACCGTTAATACGTACCGGGATGACCGTGGCACCGGACTTTTCGGCCACCATGCCGGAACCGGGGTAGACCTTCATCATGGAGCCGGTCACGGTAATACGCCCTTCCGGGAAAATGACCACCTTGTTGTCCTGTTCCAGATAACGGATTAACGAGCGCGTGGAATACGGGCTGGTTGGATCCATGGGAAAAAAGTTGGTGAGCACTAACAACGGACGCAACCACCAGCGCCTGGCAATATGGCTGTTAATGACAAAGGTCAATTTACCTGGTAAAAACAACACCAGCAAAACGGCATCAAGAAAAGAGGTATGGTTGGCAACAATCAACACCCGCTCACCGGCCTGCTCAAAGTGCTCCAGACCAGTGATACGCACCCGATATAAGACCCGGAAAATAATCTTGAGGACGGCCTTCAGTAATCGGTTAATCATCCCTTGACTCTTTTTTGCTCGTCAATCCAAAAAGGAAATTATCGATCAATGTGTTCGACAATTCCTCTGTTGAGTGATCGCTGATAGCATCCAGCTTGCCTGTCAGCCCCAACATACACACACCATGCACCCCGCACCAATAGGCACGCACCGCCTGGGCGACCTTGTCGGTCCTGGCTTCTGGTAATAATTGCTGGAATTTGTCCTCGACCAATTGAAACAAGTGAGCAATCTTGTCGTTGTACCAGTCAGGCATTTCATTTTGCCATTGACGCTCAAAAATAGCTGACCACAGGTTCGGATGGTCCTTTGCAAAGGTAATATAGGCCAGGGCCATATTGCGTAAACAGGTCTGCACCTCCGGGCAATCGTTGGCGCTACCCTGCAAGGTCTGAAATAATTTCTCAAGGGTTCTGACATTGACATGCAACAACAGGTCCTCAAGATTCTCAAACACCAGATACAAACTGCCAGCGGTATAACCAATCGCGGCAGCCACCTTGCGGGTACTCAGGCCAGCAAGGCCCTGCTCAATCAGGATCTTTTCGGTGGCCTGCAATGCCATCTCCTTAATCTGTTCCCGGCTATGATCGCTACGTCTTGCCATTGCAACCCTCCTGAGGGCATTAATTAATCAATGTTCAGATAATACACATTAAATTAAACATCGTTTAATTTGTCAAGAATTATTTTATCAAGGAAAAGAATATACTTATTTTTATAGGGTTTTAGGCGCTACTGCCCCACTTACGCATGCATTCCGGCGCGGCCGCCAAAGATGGCAGAAGTACTTGAAAGGCAGGAGCAATTTCCAGTGAACGCCGGGGTCCAGTCATTCTTATTAGGTATTCTCATTAATAACTTATCTGGATGCCGGCTTGCGCCGGCATGACAAATTCGCTTATTAGTGA
>CAJVXG010000120.1 GCA_913009215.1 uncultured Gammaproteobacteria bacterium
TCACTACCATTACTACAACTTGGACGGCACAAACTGCTCCCTGTGTTCCAGGGCGGTATGGGCATTGGTATATCGGCACATCGTTTGTCAGGTACTGTAGCTATGGAGGGGGCTGTGGGTACTATTGCCAGTATCGATTTGCGAGTACATCACGCAGACCTGATGCAGCTGAGCCGACGCAGCAAGGATTATGAACTTATTGATGAATGTAATCTTGAAGCACTGGACAGGGAAGTCAGGCTTGCTCGTGAAATAGCGCCTGATGGTTTTATTGCTGTCAATGTGATGAAGGCCGTAGGTCTGTATCCCGAGCTGGTTGTGCAGGCCTGTAAAAGTGGCGCAAATGCCATTGTCATGGGTGCCGGCCTGCCTCTGGATTTACCGGATCTGGTGGAGGGTTATGATGACGTTTGTCTTATCCCCATTCTTTCTGAAGAACGGGGTGTTCGCGCCTTACTCAAGCGCTGGAAACGAAAACAACGTATGCCGGACGCGATTATTCTTGAGCACCCACGGTATGCCGGTGGGCATCTTGGTGCAAAAAAAATGGAAGAAGTGTCGAATTCAAAATACGATTTCAGTCGGATAATTCCCAAAATAAAAGAGATTTTCCGGGACATGGATATAGATGATATTCCCTTGATACCGGCAGGCGGCATTAATTCCTTTGAAAGTCTAAAACAGTTATTTGACATAGGGGCCAGTGGAGTTCAGGTAGGGACTCCTTTTGCTGTCGCCGAGGAAGGTGATGCCCACCCCGTATTTAAAAAAGTAATACTTGATGCCGGGCATGACGATATCGTGACTTTTATGAGTACCGCTGGCTTACCCGCCAGGGCGGTCCGTACACCCTGGCTGGAAAGATATTTGCGTAAAGAGAAGAAACTGCAATCCAAGGCCTCACCGGATCGAAATAAATGTATAGGTTGGGCAGAGTGTCTGACCTATTGTGGATTCAGGGATGGCAATCCCTCTGTTGGACAGTTTTGTATCCTGAAGCAGCTGGAGGCCGCGGTGCTGGGGGATTATCAGCGCGGTTTGTTCTTCCGTGGATCGGAACCTCTGATATTTGGCAAGGAAATCCGGTCCGTAAGGGATATCCTGAAAAGCCTGCTAACAGCAGCCTAGCTTGTGAGTTGCCGTTTCAGGCAACGAGGTCCAGTCTGCCTTCATATTTAATGAGCCGTCCGATGATCGGCAGACTTACTTCAACACTAAAAACGTATTTATTCCCATCTTCATGCTCATAGGCAGTCAGGCCGGGGGATAGAAATCGTGGCAAGGAGATGCCTAACATTTTTGTTTTTACAAGCCCATAAACCAGTCCGCCGTTTTGTACCGTCAGTTTCATTAACATCTTGATCATACCCAGTGACTCCTGTAGATAAGGCCCAGCCAGGCTAAAGTGGCTGACCATCATTCGGCCATCAAAGTTGCGCCGCCAGACCATTTTCTCGGCCTTGTGTTCGGCCAGTACTTCAAGCGGGCATTGATCGCTGTTCTTCGGAAAACCAAGAACAGTACACATCAGGGAGGCCAGGGCATTGCCACGCCTTACGGATGCCAGGCCTTTCAGTTTGGTGGTACCGATATGGGCCTTTTGTATCAGTTCATCCAGTTCGAGAAACTGGTCCGACAGGTGTTTCTGCAAGGCATTCATTTACTCTTCATCGCAGGTCACGGGTACCTTTACCGAGGCCTTCTGCCCGTTGACATAGACAACAAAAGTCACCTTGCTGTCAGGCTTGTTGCCATCCGGTGGGTCAGCAACGTCTTCGAGGGAACAACTATAGCGCTTGGATCGTCCGGGCTTGAGGATCCTGGCCTTGTCCGGGGCCTTGCTGACCTTGATACCGGAGGAATTGGCCCGGCACTTCGGCAGTATTTTTTGCTTTTTCTTGCTGATGTTTTTGACCTTGAAGGACTGGGCATATTTTCCGCCACCGCATTTCGAATCAATGACGGTGCTCGTTATAATGCTTATCCTGAACTTATCTTTGCCAAATTCACCACAAGAAGAAAGTAAAAAAGCAGTAAATATTAAGAGCAGGAATACAGAAAGATTTTTTCTATTCACAGTAACTCCACGGATTATGTTTTTTGCCAGTGTAGCAGATTAATCCAGGCGCATCCGCACCTGGGCCCGTCTCTCCTGGGTCCATTGATGCGTGGAACCATCGTAGAGATTGCCGGGCGCAAAGTATCGCCACCCCGGACCAGTGACGGCATTGGCTATTAGAACTTGAACTTCATATTAATCAACCCGGTATTAATATTTCGATGTTTGCCGTCGATTCTGATAGTTCCCGGATTGTTGCTTATTTTGACCATGCTTTTCGTTAGTGTCAGAATTTCTCCATCAAGCATGAAACCAAGCTGGTATTGACCCAGACCAAGATTGGTAAATCGGAAAGAACCGTTCTTTGTCAGACTCTTGCCCTGTACTAAACGAAATCCGTAGTATCCCTGGTTCGGTTGGTATAAGTACTTGTTACTGCGTACCGAGAATAACGCCACCCGTACTGCCTGTACATTCCTTCTTCCCCGCAAGCGAAATTGCCCGGAGATGGAGCCATTGCTAACGATGGGAAGTTTATGAAAACCCAGCTCCCGTACGCTGGCGCTGTTCTTCTGTGATATCGATTTCATTCCGAACTGCCACCAATATTTGGCCTTTTTCAGGTCGCCAAACCGATACCAGGCACGCCCCAGCATCAGGGCCGATTTATTCTGTATATTGTAGATTTCTGCATCGGACATTGACCGCAGCAATTTGCGGTTGCTATTGGTAATGGGCGCGCTGTGCGCAAGCCAGGCCAGGCGGATCTGGCTCCATAATATAGAAGGCCATATGAAGGCCTCACGCGCCAACAGGTTGTCATAGGCATGGATTAAATCGTCCTGCATCCACAGGCTGCCGTAAATCGTGGGGATGGCAACAATAGCGCTCTTGCGAAATAAACTGCGTTTTCCTTTACCAAGAATGAATTGCTCAATCAATACCACGTTGTTTTTGCTGACAGGGACCGGGCCGGATTTTTTCATGAATCCCTGGACATCGATAAAGTTCTTAATATTCTTCACAGAGAAGGCTTTCTTGATGATGTCGGATTTTTTTCTGGCAATATATCTCATCCTCCTTCTATTTTTAGAGACCATTTCGCTACCGAGGATAAGAATAGCGCGATCAGTATAGTCAGCCCTGGTCAGTTGCAGTACATCGGCCAGATTTTCCTTACCAAAGTGATGTGTTGATCTCGCATAGGGAACGTACACGGCAAGGACAATCAGTACGACTCCGAGGTAGGCGACCGTTGGCTTGATCCCGGAAATGCGTTCCCTGAAATTACGGTCGCTGGCATCCAGTGCCGGCACCAGTCCGGCAATAATGGCGAACAAGCTGCCGAGTAGAAAAGATGTCAGATATATGAGAAACCATCCGGATCGTGCCTCGGCCTCAACTCCGCGGTCCATATATTCTGTGATCTGCAAACTGGCAACAAGCAGATGTGCGGTTCCTGTAATCAATATAAAGAATATGATTGCCGCCAGTGCCCCAAAGGAGATGGTCCGGGTATGCTCAGACCAGCTGGATTCTTTTATTTTAATCGGGTAGGAAAAATCGCGGGCAAGTCCCTTGGCCGATATCAACCACCAGGAGGCAGTAATCATGGTCAGGCCTATAATAAAGCGACCCACAGGGAAATAAGCCAACGATACCCTCTCGTAAAACGAACCCGGGAAGATTAGTCCGGACCAGAATAAAATCCCGGAAAGGAGGACCAACAGCCATGCCAGCCATATTTTTTTGGTTTTATGATAAGGGAACGGTGTTAAATGGGGGTTTAGATGACGTACTACCAGAAACCAGGACAATACCGCCAGGGCGAGCAATATATAAACAAACAAATCATCGTATTTTGCTATATGTCTGAATATACCGGCATTCGATAATAATAATGTCTTGTAGCTGTGCGGGATATGATAGGCGCTGATATTTGCAACAGCGATGCTAAAAATCATCAGGCCGGTCATTAAACCGATAACACCGCCTATGATGAATTGAGTAACAAAATTCCTGATAACCCGCATTCTATGCCCCTTCAATACCATTGGATTCGCCCAATTATAGATGAAACCGGGGATACGGGTAGTAGAAAAATGTATATTAGATGCTGATGATATTGGATTTATGCTAGTCTGGATTTATGAATACGGAGGTTCTTGTTCCCTTCTGGCTTGTTGTGTTGCTGGCCTTGTTGTCAGTAGCATTACTTATTGATCGTTTGCTGATCCCCAGTGTCCGTTGGTTTTTTCGACGACGCGTCAATCGTGTCATCGATGAGGTCAATACCCGGCTCGATATCGAGATCCGCCCCTTCCAGCTGACGCGACGACAGGCCCTGATTGACCAGTTGGTGTTTGATGAGCGGGTCAATGAAGCTGTACAGGAGTATGCGCGCGAAAAAGATATGCCGAGAGCGGTGGCGCAGGCCGAAGTGCGTCGTTATGCGCGAGAGATAGTGCCATCCTTTAATGCCGTGATCTATTTTCGCCTGGGTTATTGGTTGGCAAAACGTATTGCACGGCTGATATATCGGATACGTGTCGGTTTTTACGACGACGATGCCATGAGCAGGATCGATAGCAACGCCACGGTTGTATTTGTGATGAATCACCGCAGCAATATGGACTATATCCTGGTGGCGTTGTTAGCGGCAGAGAGAACTGCATTATCCTACGCCGTCGGCGAGTGGGCCAGGATATGGCCATTGACCATGTTGGTGAAGGCCATGGGCGCATTCTTTGTCCGACGAAACTCCGGTAATCCCTTATACAGGCGAGTGCTGGAACGTTATGTGCATATGGCGACACGGGCCGGTGTTTGTCAGGCGGTGTTTATAGAGGGCGGCTTGAGTAAAGACGGCA
>CAJVXG010000121.1 GCA_913009215.1 uncultured Gammaproteobacteria bacterium
GACCTGGCCAGGATAATGCCGCCACGCGGACCACGCAGGGTTTTATGCGTGGTCGAAGTGGTCACATCGGCAATCGCTACCGGGTTTGGATAAATCCCAGTGGCAATCAGCCCGGCCACGTGGGCCATGTCGACAAACAAATAGGCGCCGACCTTGTCGGCAATATCACGGAAGCGTTGCCAATCCACCACACGGGAATAGGCGCTAAAGCCAGCCACGATCATTTTTGGCTTATGCTCATCGGCCAATTGTTCGACCTGGGCATAATCGATCTCGCCAGTACTCCCATCAAGCCCGTATTGCATGGCGTTAAACAGCTTGCCGGAAAAATTAACCCTGGAACCATGGGTCAGGTGACCACCATGAGCCAGGCTCATGCCTAATATAGGATCGCCCGGCTGTAACAGAGCCATATACACCGCGGCATTGGCCTGTGACCCGGAATGCGGCTGTACGTTGGCGTAATCGGCCCCGAACAATTGTTTCACACGATCAATGGCCAGTTGCTCGGCCACATCGACATACTCACAACCACCGTAATAGCGCTTGCCCGGATAGCCTTCGGCGTATTTATTCGTCAGCACAGATCCTTGCGCCTGCATCACCCGCAGGCTGGCATAATTCTCTGAGGCAATCAGCTCAATATGGTCCTCCTGGCGCTGCTCCTCGTTCTGAATCGCCTGCCAAAGTTCCGGATCGAAACCATCAATGGTCATGGACTTGCTAAACATGGTCTGTGTGTTCTCCTACATCTTGGGCCTGAAAACAGAGCAAACCCCTAAACATTGGGGTTAGAAAGCGGCACAGGATAAACGATTACACCGAAAGATGCATTATTAAGCTATAAAATACGGGGAAAACGGGTGGGATTGAATAAGTGCCATGGAATATCGTCCACCATAACATTCCGTGCTGCCATTGTTCCTCAATAACGAAGAAAAAGCCAGTCAGACCTGTTATTGCTAGTCACCGAAAACAACGCATCAAGCCTTGCTACGGACAAAAAAACGGGCGGTATAAACCGCCCGAATGAAAATGATTCATAGGAGGATATGAATCACAAAGATTAGCCGCATTCCGCCGACATCAGACGAGTATCCCGGAGAACCAATGAAGCAATACACCGACCATTTGCCGGTTTGTCTTTAATAAAGCTGGTTGTTTGGGGCTTGGCCTTTGCCGAAGTTCGCTGAGCTGCGGTCAAACGATAGATGTTGGCTATAATCGGGCCATTAACAATACCGATATAGCCCTTGGCGCCCAGCCGATAGTGACCCGGGCGCATATAACCGATCAGTTTCTGTAACCCCCACACTTCCTGCCATTGCAGGCGACGGTCATTAATGTAGACCGAAGATTGCCCACTGGAGACATGTTCGCGCAGGCGTCCGAACTTGAGGCCAGCCGGGATTTTGCCAAGTGGGGGCGACCCGATGGCGCCCCAGTGCCCGGATACCGGGTCATACCAGTAATCACCGTTACGTACGGTGACCATATGAATCTGTTTTAATCGATTAAGCTGTTCTGCACTAAGACGTTCGTTGTTGATATAAACCACACGTTTATAGCTACTGGCAGGTTTACTCCAGAAGAAACTATAGGCGGTTACGGGCGTGAGCGCTACAAACAGTACAAATATAGCGATAAACCGTTTTGATCTTTGTTGCATAGCTGAGACATCCTGTCTTTCATGGACTGACACTTCCCCTTCGGACAGATTAGACCATATCACCTGGGCCAAGGCAAAAACTGTGATCTGGACCACAAGTTTCTGCATTACAGAAAACGCTAATGTTTCAGGTCAACAACGCCGGTTTGCGGCTGTTTGGCCAGCCCGGTTTCAATGGCATGTTCCTGGAATCCCTTGTTTCTCCAGAAAAAGGCGCCGGGCATCGTGGTCGGTATCACCAATACATAAAACAGCATGCGACCGATCAGGGCGCTGACCACAATAAGTACGGCCAATACAAACCATACTGCCAGTCCGGTTACACCATGCGGTGAAACCAAAACCAGAACAGCGGCGATAACAGGTAAGGACAGCATAAATATTTTACGCAAACAGTAGGTTTTGCCGTAGGTCGTACATTGCTGATAATACGATGCCACGGCCTCACCTCCTGTTCTTTTCAGGAAACGTACATGGAATATCTGGCCTGTCCCCTCAAGCACCATACCGGCGATCATTGGCAAGGCTAGCATATTGAGCATGGAGGTATACGACTGACCCTGATAGTGCAGCAATACTGAGAAGTATATACCCACAAACACAGCGCCCAGGGTCAAAGTATTGCCAAAAAACGAGGACAGCACCTGCCAGTGATTCCAGAACGGGCGCGCCTTAATGCGATAAATGGCATGCATGAAATACAGGGCAGCGACACCGGCAATCACAGTCACTACACCAATGGCCTGCATTATATTGCCGGCCTTGGCGCCAGCAAGCGCAACAAGCGCGCCGGGAAATATGGTCAACAAGGTATACAAGCCCAGCAGCTTATAAAACACGGCAATGCCGGCCACTTCCCTGCTCACCGGCGAATAGCGCAGATTATTAAAGGCGCGGTAGAAACGGTGTGGTTTGCCCAGGTGCATGGTGGACAGAAACAATGCCACAGACTCAATTGCCAGCAGGCCAACGAGAAAAACAGGGTACGCCACCGGGTGAGCACTGGCGGACAAGGTCGCGATGCCTGCAACAGGCATCATCATTAATAGCAGGAAGGCCCCAACCACAGCCTGTGTAATTAATGTAAAAATTACCAGGGGGTCTTCCCGGGAGCGTAACTTGTCCAGACCCCATGCTTTTTTTGTTTGTTTCTCGCTGGTCCTGGTCTTGAATTGCTTACTGTCATCATCACGCTCGTAGCGTAACGGTATAGCATCGGTACGCGTCATTTCCCGCGGAATACTTTTGGTTTGCTGAAAACGAATATTCGGGTGAGTTATTTCCGGGTCCGGAAAACCGGGGATATGGGTTTTCAACTGATCGCGATTCTCCGGGGTGGTTTCAATAATGCCAAAATCGAGCGCACCAGCGAGGCAGGATGAAACACAGGCCGGCTTCAATCCGACCTCGAGTCGATCCACGCACATATTACACTTTTCCACCTGGCCATTGACCGGATCGAGTTGTGGTGCATTATAGGGACAGACCCAGGTGCAATAGCCGCAACCAAAACAAATGTCGGGATCCTGTAACACCGCCCCGTATTCGGCAAACTTGGTATAAGCCCGGGTTGGGCAACCCTTTAAACACACAGGATCATCGCAGTGGTTACAGGCCATGGAGATATTCAGGCGATGGTAATCGGGATAGGTACCTCCCTCGACATAACCCACTGAACGAAACGCCAGATGCGGTGACAGGTTGTTTTTCTCGCTACAGGCCGACTCGCAGGCATGGCAGGAAATACAATGGTCGGCATTGAAATAAAAACCGTGTTGCTTATAGCGGTTCGGGTTGTCACTAATACTGCTATCGCCATTAATATTCAGGCTCTTACCGGCCAGGGCATCGGTGTCGTCAATCAGCCTGATCGGTTTGCCGTACTGGTTCAGCTCTGGATTCGGTACATCGGGCAACCAGGCATAATCCGGTTCATTCGGACAGACGGTGAGGGCATCTATTCTGGTTTTGTCGAGCATGGCGATCGTATCCTAGAATGCCCGCACCATGGCATTACGCCTGGCGGCATGGCTCTGATGCTGCGCCGGTTCAATGGATACCGCGCATTGCTTGAACGCCGGTTGCCGCGAGTGCGGATCCAACAGACCCAGCGTCAAACGATTAACACATTCGTGGAAATGAAATGGAATAAAAATCATATTCGGCGCTATCCGCTGTGTCAGCTGCACCATGACTACGGCATCGCCGCGCCGCGAGATTAAACGAGCGTAACTGCCATGTTCAATACCGAGTTCATAAGCCGCGTCCGGATTCATTTCCATATACGGTGTCGGGCTGAACTTGTTGAGATTGCCGACCTTGCCGGTACGGGTGCGGGTATGAAAATGCTCCACCACCCTGCCGCTGTTCAGCCAAAACGAATATTCATCGTCTGGACGCTCGTTGTTATCGATAAACGATAACGGAATCAGCCTGGCCTTACCGTCCTCGTGCTGAAAGCGACCGTCGGTATAAAGCCGGGGGGTCCCGGTTTCGTTTTCCTCGTTGCAAGGCCATTGGATGCCGCGTTGCTGTTCAATCCTGTCGTAGCTCATCCCGGAGTAATCCAGCATGCGACCTTTAGAGAGTTCCCGTATTTCCTCGAACACACCCTCGGCGGTATCCGGAAAGTAAATCCGGTTTCGATCGGTCAGACGCCTGGCCACTTGATTAAATATCCATAAATCCGGTCTGGATTCGGCATAGGGCTTTACCACATTGCGGATCAGATTGACGCGACGTTCGGTGTTGGTAAAACAACCTTCCTTCTCGGCCCACACCGATGCCGGGAAATAGACATGGCTGTATTCGTTGGTCTCCACATCTTCGTAGGCATCCTGTACCACCAGGAACTCGAGTTTCTCCAGGGTCTTACGAATCCGCGCGGTATTGGCCATCGACGTCATCGGATTGGTAGCAACAATCCACAGCCCTTTAATCTCACCGGTCTCAATGGCTGGAAAAATATCGGTTTGAAACAGGCCGCGTTTTCTCGGAAAAAAATCTGCATCAATGCCCCAAAACCTGGCAATGTCCTGACGGTCCTGCTCCTTTTCCAGCGCCCGATAGCCCGGCAGACCGGAGCAAGAGGACCACTCACGGGTACCCATGGCATTGCATTGGCCGGTAATAGACAGGCTGGTGCCGCCGGGTTTACCGATATTGCCGGTAATGAGATTGAGGTTGTTAATGGCGACGACACCATCGGAACCGTGGGTACTTTGGTTAATGCCCATGGTCCAGATCGTCATCGCGGCCCC
>CAJVXG010000122.1 GCA_913009215.1 uncultured Gammaproteobacteria bacterium
GCCCGTCCACCTGCGCTACGCATCCAGCTCCGCTTGCTGGTCCAGGGTATGCCGTCCATGGCATACCCGTTCGGCGGCGTAAACGTCCACTGGACCTTTACGAATACTCCGCCTCACCCCTGTCCGGGCGCTCAACAAGAGAGTCATAAGACTCGTCTCGCCCAACTGAGCTAACGGCCCGAACTTAGTTCCTAGTTCCTAGTTTCTAGTTTCTAGTTTCTAGTTTCTAGATACTAGTTTATGGGGTGAGTGATGGGAATCGAACCCACGACCACCGGAATCACAATCCGGGACTCTAACCAACTGAGCTACACTCACCATAACTTATCAAATTCTCAAAATTTGGCGCGCCCGACAGGACTCGAACCTGTAACCTACGGCTTAGCTTACCACTACAGTTTTCACTGCCAAAAAATGGGGTCGGAGTCAGTCTTTTAACCGTCGGTTAAAACCGACTCCGACCCCATTTTTTGTTTGTGGTCTGGACTATATCTTCACCATCGCAGGTGGGGCACGTATAGTCTCTACGGATCCCGTTAGCGGGTCCCATTAGCGGGTCCCGGGTCCGGTTTCCTCGGTATTGCCATCGCCGTGACGCGTTAAGGTTTCACCGATACAGTGCCCTGCACTATGGGGGTTCATTTTCCCCCCGCAGGCTCCTATTTTGACAGCCATAGCCGTCGCTTCAAAGGCCGTTGCTCTATCCGGTTGAGCTACGGGCGCATTCGTAAAATCCATTAAAACTGGTCGGGGTAGAGAGATTCGAACTCCCGACATCCTGCTCCCAAAGCAGGCGCGCTACCAGGCTGCGCTATACCCCGTTTTGTCTGTTCCCAACATAACTGACCTGTAGACGACGTCAAGAACCCGGAAGCCAAATCCGGGGCCGCGACTATACGCGGGGCCAATATAAGCGTCAATCACAGCTAATTCTTGGCCTTGGCCAATACTCATGCGATCATCGGTGTTTATTGTAGATGTAAAGACACAATCCGCCATAAGCTCCCAATGACTGCCAAAATTATTGACGGTAACGCCATTGCCAAATCACTCCGTTCCGATATCCAGGGGCGTGTGCAGCAGCGAACCAAACAAGGACAACGTCCCCCCGGCCTGGCCGTCATCATGTTGGGTCAGGACCCGGCATCCGAGATCTATGTTCGTAACAAACGCAAGGCCTGTGTCGAGGTCGGCATCGAATCCTTTTCCCATGATCTGCCAGTGACCACGGGACAAGAGGCGTTGCTGCAACTGATTGACACCTTGAATGACGACCCTGCCGTTGACGGTATTCTGGTGCAGCTGCCGTTGCCAGAACATATTGATGCGCAGGTGGTCATTGAACGTATTCACCCCGGCAAAGACGTGGATGGTTTTCATCCCTATAATCTGGGAAGGCTGGCCATACGCCTGCCGGTGCTGCGACCCTGTACGCCTCGTGGCATTATTACCCTGATAGAAAGCACCGGGGTCAAAACCCATGGGCAACATGCCGTAGTGGTCGGCGCCTCCAATAACGTCGGCCGCCCGCTGGCACTGGAGTTGTTGCTCGCCGGTTGTACCGTGACCATCTGTCATCGCTTTACCCGTGACCTGCAAACCCATGTTCAGCAGGCCGATGTGTTGGTTGCCGCCGTCGGCAAGCCCGGTTTGATAAAAGGAAGCTGGATTAAACCTGGCGCCGTCGTTATTGATGTCGGTATTAACCGCCAGGAGGACGGTAAACTGGTCGGCGATGTTGAATTTGCCCTTGCCAAAGAGAGGGCGGGATGGATTACACCGGTACCCGGCGGTGTCGGACCAATGACGGTTGCTACTTTACTGCTGAATACACTGGAAGCGGCAGAACAACAATACCATTACTAATCACCGCAACCACTGCTATAACAATCCTTAAGGATGAGTACTTCAACTGATAATGACCGCCTGCTGTCTATCGACACCTGCAATATGTATGCGGAACACATCGGTATTGGCGGTGTCACGGCGGAGCACTGCCAGGCACTGGCTGGCGAATTGGCAACAATACACAACGATATTGCCAAAGAGCTTGGCCATGGGCTGGACAGCGAATACGCATGCCTGAGCTTGCACGACACCATGCAGGACCAACTGGATGAAATTAGCAAAGTCGCGGAGGCAATCCGCCACTTTCAGGACATTCTGGTAATTGGTATTGGCGGCTCCAGTCTCGGCTGCAAGGCCATACGACATGCCCTGAAACCGGAACGTCGGCCGGAAAACCCGGTCAGTCTCCGCTTTGTCGAGAATATTGATCCCTTCCTACTGGAGGAACTGTTTCAGGAACTGAACCCAAAGAACACGGCATTAATCTGTATTAGCAAGTCTGGAGACACCATCGAAACGGTGGCGCAGTACCAGATTCTACGACAATGGCTGATAAAACACCTCGGTAAAAAACAGGCCAGTAAACAACAATGGCTGGTCACCGACCCGGAGCAAGGCTGGCTGCATGAATGTGCCAGGCGCGACAATATAACCGCACTGGCCGTGCCCCGGAAGGTGGGAGGTCGTTACTCGGTACTCTCTGCCGTTGGGTTGTTACCGTTGCGGGTATCGGGGGTCGACATTCAGGAATTGTTACAGGGGGCCGCTGACAATGCCGCACGCTGTCAGTCACCTGTGTCAGAAGAAAACCCGGCACTGGAAATGGCCGCGCTATATTACTTACTGGATGTCGAATGCGATAAGCATCTTTCAATCATGATGCCCTATGTCAATCGATTGCGGCTCTTTGTCGACTGGTATTGCCAGCTCTGGGCAGAATCGCTTGGCAAAAACACGAGCTACAAGAACGGCGTCACTGCGGCAGGCACCCTGCCGGTTCGTGCCATGGGTGCGGTAGACCAACACAGCCAGTTACAGATGTATCTTGAGTCCCGAAAAAATAAAATGTTCAGTTTTATTGAATTAACCCAATGGCAAAACGACATACCACTGCCGCAAAATGATTTTGATCATTCTTTTTTCCCGTACCTCAAAGACAAGTCCCTGGTCGATGTTATTGCGGCGGAATTTTGTGCCACCCGGCAAGTCATTACCGATACCGGGCACCCGAATCTGACGGTCAGCCTGCCGGAGCTCAGTGCCTACACACTGGGACAGCTGATCGATCTATATCAAAGAACCACGATTTATACCGGTCTGTTATATGGCATTAATCCGCAGGATCAGCCATCCGTGGAAAAAGGAAAAAAATTGGCGATTGAATGCCTGAATAACAAGTACGATAGATCAGGAACCAAAACGTGACTGGTTTTCCGGTTCCTCATGCACCTGGTGCGGCGCCGTAGACAAACGAAATTTCCGTACCAACAGATTCAATGCCTCCGCCACCGCGTAGCTGGCTACCAGCACCAGGAAAGAGACCAATACAGCCGTCAACATATATTCAATACCACCAATGAAATTGGCTTGGTCTAGTTTCGGAAAAAATGCGGGTGTTGGAGACAGCAAGATGGTCTGACTCTTGCCGGTAAACCAGACAAAAATACCACCGCCTATGGCCATCAGGCTGACGTAGAAAAAATACAGCTCACCTACCAGGCGGCATAATATTGCTGTCAGCGGCAACATAAAATATTCGTCGGCCTGCAGCTTATCAACGCTGGCTGCTCGCAAGAACAGGATGTGAATTACCGCGTAGGTAGCCAATACGAAAAAACACAGGAACAGGATGCCCCCGGTAATGGCGCCCTTGGTCGGCAAATCAAACAGCATCTTGCCGGCTTTGAAGAAAGACGCCATACCGGCCAAAATCAGTATGCCAGCCAGTACGCGCAGACTGATGACCACCAGCCTGTAAAAGAAGTGACGCTGCCCCAGTAATTTCAGCAGCGATTTCATGAAAAAATAATTCTCGATCTTGCCCACTACAACCTCTCAGCGCCGATATGATATAGAGTGTATCCCCTACTTTTGGCTTTTTGCTGCAACCAATTCTATTACCGGATATACTGCAATGCCAACGATATACAACCGTCTGGCAGACAATCGGTACGATTGTACTGCCTAAATGACAAACGGTTGACCTGGACCACATCATTAAAAGCAGGGCCATTTTTAGGAGAGTATGCGTCAGTATCTGGATTTAATGCGTCATGTGCTGGAGCATGGTGTCGATAAAGCTGATCGCACCGGGACCGGGACCCGCAGCGTATTTGGTTATCAAATGCGTATCGATCTGGACCAGGGATTTCCGGCCCTGACCACAAAAAAACTCCACCTACGCTCCATTATTCATGAATTGCTATGGTTCCTGCAGGGGCAGACCAATACTCGCTATCTTAATAAAAACGGCGTTACCATCTGGGACGAATGGGCCGATGAGAATGGTGACCTGGGTCCCATTTATGGCGCGCAATGGCGCCACTGGATCAAGCCGGACGGTTCCTCCGTCGACCAGATCGGTCAGCTGATAGACGATATTAAAACCAACCCCGACTCTCGACGACTCATCGTTAGCGCCTGGAATGTTGGTGCCATTGATCAAATGGCGTTACCACCCTGTCATGCCTTTTTCCAGTTTTATGTAGCCCAGGGCAAACTGTCCTGTCAGCTGTACCAGCGTAGCGCGGACATTTTTCTCGGGGTGCCTTTTAATATTGCCTCTTATGCATTGCTGACCATGATGATCGCGCAAGTTACCGGATTACAACCAGGCACCTTTGTGCATACACTGGGTGATGCCCATCTGTACAGCAACCATATGGAACAGACACAAACCCAGCTGCAAAGAGAACCACGCCCCCTGCCCACCATGAAGATCAATCCTGATATCAGTTCCATTTTTGATTTCAGTTTTGAGGACTTTGAGCTAGTCAACTACGATCCCTGTCCCGGTATCAAAGCCCCGGTTGCCGTATGAATTCTGTGGACCGCAGGATTTCATTGATTTGGGCCATGTC
>CAJVXG010000123.1 GCA_913009215.1 uncultured Gammaproteobacteria bacterium
CCCCTCATCCTACCTTCCACCCCACAAGGGGGTACCGAGGTCCCTGAGGGAGAAGGGATAAAGAGAAATTACCCTTTCGGGTAATGCTCCGGATACGGAGCCCCCGCCACCCCGGATTCAATCGCCGCCATGGCGACGGCTGCCGGTACGGTTTTGATGAGTCGGGGGTCCAGCGGTTTCGGAATAATGTAGTCCGGGCCGAAGGCCAGGTTGTCCAGGTGATAGGCCTTTAAAACGGACCTTGGTACCGGCTTATGCGTTAGCTCACTCAATGCCTTGACGCAGGCGACCAGCATTTGCCGGTTAATGCAGTGCGCGTGCACATCCAGTGCGCCGCGGAAAATAAACGGGAACCCGAGGACATTGTTGATCTGGTTCGGGTAGTCGCTACGGCCGGTGGCCATGATGAGATCATTACGGGTAGCGTGCGCCAGTTCCGGTGCAATTTCCGGATCCGGGTTGGACAGGGCAAAGACAATCGGTTTGTCCGCCATGCTGGCCAACATATCGGCATCCACCAGGTTGCCGGCGGAGACACCAATAAAGACGTCGGCGCCTTGCAGGGCCGTCTCCAGGCTGCGCTTTTTAGTATCACGGGCAAACCTTCTTTTGTATTCATTAATGTCCGATCGGTCACTGCGGATGACGCCCTTGCGATCCACCAGCAGCATGTTTTCCCGCCTGGCGCCGAGGGCCAGCAATAAACCCATGGAACTCAAACCGGCGGCGCCGGCGCCGAGGCAGACGATCTTCGCCTGACCCAGGGTCTTGCCTTGCAGTTCCAGCGCGTTAATCAGCCCGGCGCAGATGATGACGGCGGTACCGTGCTGGTCATCGTGGAACACCGGGATATCGAGTTCCTCCTGCAGGATACGTTCGATCTCGAAGCAATCCGGCGCAGCGATGTCCTCGAGATTAATGCCGCCGAAGGTGGGCGCGATATTGATCACGGTTTCGATAAATTTCTCGCGGTCCCTGGCATCGACTTCAATATCAAAGACATCGATGTCGGCAAAGTGCTTGAACAATACCGCCTTGCCCTCCAGTACCGGTTTGCTCGCCAGCGAACCGACATTACCGAGGCCCAGTACGGCGCTGCCATCGGTGATGACAGCGACCAGGTTGCCCTTGTTGGTAAAACGATAGGCTGTCGCCGGGTTGTCGGCAATGGCCCGTACCGGTTCGGCGACCCCGGGGGTGTAGGCCATAGACAGATCGGCCTGGGTGTCGCAGGGCTTGGTCGGGTTAACGCTGATTTTGCCGGGTTTGGGCAGTTCGTGGTAATCCAGTGCCTGTTGTTTTTTATCGTCATTCATCCGGGAAATTCCAGCATGGCCGGATGTAATACATACATACTGAATTTACCACGTTTGCGCGTTAGCCACCCGCGCACGAAAACCGCACGGCCGCGATAACTGCGTGGGTTGAGGTTACGCCAGTAGGACCAGTAACGCCTTGGCACAATCAGGGTCACCCGTCGCCCTAATGTCAAGTACATGGCCCGGCGGCCGCGGCCGGCACGACGGATGCGACCAAAGATAAAGCGGTAACCGGTATCGCGATAACGCAGGCGTCGCACCGGAATCGGTGCATAGTAGGGATGGTCCCAGATGCCGATGCGCGCCGTGCGGGCGTCTTTTTCAGCCATATGGTATCGTCGTTGTCGGCTGATGTTGGGCGGATAGGCAATGGCGCTGGCCAGACCCTGCCGCAGTAATTTTATTTGCAGGCTGTCACCTTTGACAAGATCGACGTGGGCCAGCAATCTACCATAACGATCGAATTGCTCCTTGCCGGGGGTGACCCAGACTTCCTTGCGCAGCACCCATTGCTGTACTTGCTTACGGGCCTGCTGTGCCAAAGGTTCGGCACGGCGACGTCTTTTGCCCAGCTCCGGGGTGTTGATGCCAATCAGGCGTACCTGGCGACCGTCCTGCAACACCAGGCTGTCGCCATCAATAACGTATCTGACCGTGGTCTTGAAGACCTTGTCGCTGGCCTGGAGTGCGGACCCGGGCGTGAGACAAAATAAAAGGGCGCCCGCAAAGAGCGCCCCCTTGTGCAACCAATGCGACACGGCTTATTTTTTCATGCCATATTTCTGACGGAAACGTTCGACGCGGCCACCGGTGTCCACCAGCTTCTGTTTACCGGTGTAGAACGGATGACAGGAAGAACAGACTTCGACGGCCAGATCATTACCCAGGGTGGAGCGTGTGCTGAAGCTGTTACCACAGGCACAGGTCACCTTGATGTCGTCGTACTTTGGATGGATGTCTGCTTTCATTACCAATTACCTCAATATATAAGTTTGCCCACAATCTATTCGGTGGCGAGCAAGGCGGCGTAGTCTAAGCAAAAACCGGGTTTTGGGCAAGAATTTGGCCCGCCAGTTATACTTAAATTGCCTTATCGCTTCCCCTATCTCTTCATAGAGTTGAAGAATTCGGCATTATTCTTGGTGGCCTTCAGTTTTTCCAGCAGGAATTCCGAGGCCTCCACTTCGTCCATCTGGTGCAGTAATTTGCGCAGGACCCAGACTTTTTGCAGTTCCTCGGGGTTCAGCAACAGCTCTTCGCGACGGGTACCGGAACGATTGATGTTGATGGACGGATAAACCCGTTTCTCCGCCAGTTTGCGGTCCAGGTGCACTTCCATATTGCCGGTGCCCTTGAATTCCTCGTAAATGACATCGTCCATCCTGGAGCCGGTATCGACCAGGGCCGTGGCCAGGATGGTCAAAGAGCCGCCTTCCTCGATATTACGGGCGGCGCCAAAGAAACGTTTCGGGCGTTGCAGGGCGTTGGCGTCGACACCGCCGGTCAACACCTTGCCGGAGGCCGGCACCACGGTGTTGTAGGCCCGGGCCAGTCGGGTGATGGAGTCGAGCAGGATGACGACATCCTTTTTGTGCTCCACCAGACGCTTGGCCTTTTCGATCATCATTTCCGCCACTTGTACGTGGCGCGTGGCCGGCTCGTCAAAGGTCGAGGAAATCACCTCACCTCGTACCGAGCGCTGCATTTCGGTGACTTCCTCCGGTCGTTCGTCGATCAGCAGTACCATGAGGATGACGTCCGGGTTATTGGCGACAATCGAATGCGCTATTTGCTGCAGCATGACGGTCTTGCCGCTTTTGGGGGACGATACGATCAATCCGCGCTGGCCCTTGCCGACGGGGGCAATGAGATCAATGACGCGGGCGGTCATATTTTCCGAAGACTCGTTGTCCTGCTCCAGCGGCAAGCGTTCGTTCGGGTGTAACGGCGTCAGGTTCTCAAAAAGAATCTTGTTTTTGGCATCTTCCGGGGACTGGAAATTGACCTCTTCGACCTTGAGCAGTGCGAAATAGCGCTCGGAGTCCTTGGGCGGGCGAATCTTGCCTTTAATGGTGTCGCCGGTGCGCAAGTTGAATCGTCGTATCTGCGATGGCGAAACATAAATATCGTCCGGCCCGGCCAGGTAGGAGCTGGCGGCGGAGCGCAGAAAACCGAACCCGTCCTGTAATATTTCGACCACACCTTCGCCAATAACGTCTTCTCCCTTTTTGGCCTGGGCCTTGAGGATGGCGAAAATGAGATCCTGCTTGCGCATACGACCGCCACCCTCGAGCTTCATTTCGGTCGCCATGACAGCTAGTTCGGTGGCGGGTTTTTGTTTTAATTCAGAAAGGTTCATGCACGTACCATTGGCTTATTAGATTAGATTGTAAGGAAAGAATTGGCCCGTCAGCCGAGACGCAAGACGAGGTATAAAAAAGATTTTAAATAATTTAGTGTTGTCAGGGAGTTGGATAATTCCGGAAAATTCGTAACACCTGCTTAAAACAACATAGCACTAGTTTCGGGGGACGTCCAGTCCGAAATAAAGTCCTTTTTGTAATTTTTGATCGTTACAGGTTGCTGTCGATAAAGGCCGAGAGCTGGGATTTGGACACCGCGCCGACCTTGGTAGCCTCGACATTGCCGTTTTTGAATAACATCAGCGTCGGAATGCCACGGATACCGTATTTCGGGGGCGTACCGGGATTCTCGTCAATATTGAGTTTGGCCACTTTGATTTTACCGGAGTATTCGTTGGCGATTTCTTCCAGCACCGGGCCGATCATTTTGCAGGGGCCACACCATTCCGCCCAGTAATCCACCAATACCGGTTCGCTGGTTTTCAGGACTTCTTCTTCAAAGGTGCTATCGGTTACATGGACAATGCCGGCGCTCATATTCACTAAATCTCCTCAAATTTTACTGTTGTTTCTTGCTCGTAGTTGGGGGGTGGTTACCCCTTACGTTGTAAGGCCGTAGTTTGAGCGAATTTGCCGTAATAATGCAAGCAATGTTTTTTTGTCCCTGATTTATAAGGCACAAATTTTGTTATTTTCTGTGCCGTTATCGGGGTATTCTTGCTATGCTTGGCCCCGCAGTTATGAGTGACCAACATCTAAGCGACACCACATTTCATTCCCTCAAATTACCTGACGTTTTATTACGCGGATTACAGGAAGCGGGTTTTGAGTATTGCACCCCGATCCAGGCCTTGTCCCTGCCTGAGGCGTTGCAAGGCCGTGACGTGGCCGGACAGGCGCAAACCGGCACCGGCAAAACCGCGGCATTTCTACTCGCGACATTCAGTTACTTGATGGCCAACCCGGCCCCGGAGGGGCGCAAGCCGACCCAGCCGCGGGCGGTGATTCTGGCGCCAACCCGGGAGCTGGCGATCCAGATCGAACGTGATGCCGAGGTGCTGGGACAATTTACCGACCTTAAGCGTGTGCTGGTCTATGGTGGTACCGGGTATGACAGCCAGCGTAAGCAGCTCGAAGATGGCGTCGATATCCTGATTGGCACGCCGGGGCGGTTGATCGATTATTTTAAGCAGAACATTTTTGATTTGAAGCAGGTACAGGTAATGGTGCTGGATG
>CAJVXG010000124.1 GCA_913009215.1 uncultured Gammaproteobacteria bacterium
TACCCGACGAAGCAACACCTTGAGGCCCTGAAAAAATACGGGCCATGCCCGATACACCGAAAGAGTTTTGCTCCGGTAAGGCGCATCCTGGTCCTTTCTGGAGCTATGTAGTTTATTAGGCATATACTGCAAAGTGTTGAAATATCTTAGTAAAGTATACATAGATTCACACTATCTGGGCAATGCTGTAACTTCTGCTTACATGCTATTTTCATCACAACAGTTTGTTTTGGGCCTCAAAAAACGGTGACCAGCCCCTTTATTCATTTGCACACTCATTCCGAGTTTTCGCTCGCCGACAGTATTGTGCGTATAACGGAATTGATTGATGCCGCCGTTACACAAAAGATCCCTGCCGTAGCATTAACTGACAGCGTCAATCTGTTTGCGCTGGTGAAGTTTTATCGCAAGGCCGTTAGTGCCGGTATCAAGCCCATTATTGGTGCAGATGTCTGGATTGAAAATACTCAGGATGCGAATAAGCCGTTTAGGCTGGTTCTGCTATGCAAGAACCGTGAAGGTTATGGCGATCTTTGTATATTGATCAGTCGTGCGTATACCGAAGGACAACATTCCGGCAGGCCGTGTATTAAAAAGGAGTGGCTGAAACATAAAGGGTCCGGTCTTATTGCATTGTCCGGTGCGGAACATGGCGAGATCGGCAAGGCCCTGTTGGCAAAAAAACATGATCAGGCAGCAATGCTCGTCAAGGAATATCAGCAATGGTTCCCGCAATCGTTTTATCTCGAGCTGCAAAGAATCGGTCAGCCCAACCAGGACGAATATATTCGGCTGGCCGTGCGATTGGCGGCAGACCGGCAGATACCGGTGGTGGCGACCAATTTCGTCCATTTCATGCACGCCGATGACTTTGAGGCCCATGAGGCCAGGGTTTGTATCCAGGACGGCCGTGTCCTTAGCGATACCAGGAGACCAAAGCGGTTTACCGAGGAACAATATTTTCGTACCCCTGATGAGATGCGTACGTTGTTCGCCGACATACCGGAGGCTATCGAGAACACCGTCGAAATAGCCAAGCGCTGCAATCTGGTACTGGAATTTGGCAACAACTATCTACCCGACTATCCACTTGCTAACAACGCCGACATTAACAAGGTTATGGCGGATCAGTCCAGACAGGGCCTTGATCATTATCTGCATAAACACCCCGAGATCACAGAACGAGATGGTTACTACGAAAGACTGGAACAGGAGCTGGAAGTTATCTCGAAAATGGGTTTCGCCGGGTATTTTCTGATTGTTGCCGATTTTATTCAGTGGGCAAAACAAAATGATGTACCGGTTGGCCCGGGACGCGGTTCCGGTGCCGGATCGCTGGTGGCATTCGCCTTGTCTATAACGGCATTGGACCCGATTGAATACGATTTGCTGTTTGAACGCTTCCTGAACCCGGAGCGTGTGTCCTTGCCAGATTTCGATATTGATTTTTGTATTGAGGGCAGAGATCGGGTGATTGAATACGTTACGAAAAAATACGGTAAGGATAAAGTTAGTCAAATTATTACTTACGGCACCATGGCGGCAAAGGCCGTGGTGCGCGATGTCGGACGCGTCATGGACCACCCTTACGGTTATGTCGACAAATTGGCCAAACTGGTACCGTTTGAAGTGGGAATGACCCTGAAGAAAGCACTCAAGCAGGAACCCATGTTGATGGAGCGTTATGAGCAGGAGGAAGACGTCAAGGAGTTGCTGGATACCGCTATGGTGCTGGAAGGGTTGGCGAGGAATGCCGGCAAACATGCCGGAGGTGTCGTTATCGCACCCACGGCCCTGACGGATTTTATGCCAATGTATTGTGAGCAAGGCAGCACACAATTGGTAACGCAGCTCGACAAGGACGACCTCGAGTCTCTGGGCCTGGTGAAGTTTGATTTCCTCGGCCTTAGAAATCTGACGATTATCGATAAAGCCGTCAAAATGGTGAATGCGCAACGCGCCATTGAAAAACAGGAGCCACTGGATATCAATCGGCTGCCCATCGATGATGCCGATACTTTTACCTTGTTCAAGGAATGCAAGACCACGGCCTTGTTCCAGCTGGAATCACGCGGCATGAAGGATTTGATCAAGCGGTTACAGCCCGATTCATTTGAGGAAATTATTGCCCTGGTGGCACTGTTTCGTCCGGGACCACTGCAGTCGGGCATGGTGGATGACTTTATTGATCGCAAACACAAGCGTAAGGTTGTCGAATATCCACATCCCAGCCTGAAGACCATACTGTTGCCGACTTATGGTGTCATTCTCTACCAGGAACAGGTCATGCAGATTGCCCAGGTCCTGTCCGGCTACAGCCTCGGCAAGGCCGACTTGCTGCGACGGGCCATGGGCAAGAAGAAACCGGAAGAGATGGCAAAACTGCGGGATGGCTTTGTTGCCGGCGCCGTAGAAAGAGGGGTGAAGGAAAGAACGGCTAAATACATATTCGACCAGATCGAGAAATTTGCCGGTTACGGCTTTAATCGCTCCCACTCCGCGGCCTATGCATTGATTGCCTATCAAACCGCGTGGCTAAAAACGCATTACCCGGCGCCATTTATGGCGGCTGTACTGTCTTCCGATATGGACAATACCGACAAGGTGGTCACCATGCTGGCCGAGTGTCGTGACATGAACATCAATATATTGCCGCCGGACATCAATCACTGTGAGTATAATTTTATCCCCTGCAATGAAAATACGATCTACTATGGGCTTGGCGCCATCAAGGGTCTGGGGCAGGCGGTGATCGATGCCATCCACCGGGTCAGGGTAGAGGGCGGCGAATACGCTGATTTGTTTGATTTTTGCAAGCGTATGGAGTCGCACAAGGTCAATAAGCGGGCCATGGAATCATTGATACGATCAGGCGCCATGGATGTGTTGGCAAGCAATCGCGCCACCTTGATGGCGTCACTGGCCAAGGCCCTGCAATACGCTGACCAGGTCGGTCGTAACCATCAAACCGGGCAACACGATATCTTTGGTACGGTCGAGGTGGGTGACGGAGATCATGTTTATATCGAGGCGACAGACTGGACCGACGAGGAACGTCTCAATGGTGAGAAAGAAACCCTGGGTTTGTATCTTACAGGTCACCCCATTCAGCGTTATGAGGAAGAGTTGTCCCATATTGTTGATGCCAGGATTAGTGAATTAAAGCCGACGGCAAACCGTAATCTGGTGGTTGCCGGGTTGATTGTCGCTATCCGCACCATGCAAACCCGGCGCGGTGACCGCATGGCGTTTATTACGCTGGATGATCGCAGCGGTCGTCTGGAATTGGCCATATTCTCCGATATATTTCACAGTTGCCGCCACTTGTTGGTCAAGGATACCTTGTTGGTGGTATCCGGCCAGGTCAGTGTTGATGAATATACCGATGGATTTAAAATGAGCGCAGAAAAACTGTACAGTATTGCCGAGGCGCGCGAGGTGTATGCCCGCAGGCTGGTAATTGATGTCGACGATGCCCTTGCGGGGAATGGATTTGTTGGCTCTTTGAAGGAGATTTTGTCTTCAGAATTAAAAGGCCAGTGTCCGGTATTTCTCAATTATGCCGGCCAGCAGGCCTCGGTCGAGATCGCGCTGGGCGAGGAATGGCGTATTAATCCGACAGACGCTATCATAGACCGCCTGTATAATTTAGCTGGAAAACAGCACGTGCATGTTGTATATCAATAAGAAGACACAGCAAACATTATGAACCAGAATTATCTCGATTTTGAACAATCCATTGCCGATCTTGATGCCAAGATTGAGGCGTTGCGCTATGCCAGCAAAGACAGCGATATTAATATTGTTGAGGAGATTAACCGCTTGCAGACCAAGAGCAGGAAACTGACGGAGTCGATCTTCTCGTCGTTGACTTCCTGGCAAGTGGCGCAGGTTGCCCGTCACCCGCAGCGGCCTTATACCAACGATTATATCGAGCGCATCTTTACCGATTTTGAGGAATTACACGGCGATCGCACCTATGCCGATGATCATGCCATCGTAGGTGGCCTGGCACGCCTGAACGATCGCACCGTCATGGTGATTGGCCACCAGAAAGGGCGCGATACCCGCGCCAAGATTCGGCGTAATTTTGGTATGCCCCGCCCCGAGGGTTACCGCAAGGCCATGCGTCTGATGCAGACCGCAGAGCGGTTTGAGGTTCCGATCATCACCATGATCGATACCCCGGGCGCTTATCCCGGTGTCGGTGCCGAAGAACGAGGCCAGAGTGAGGCCATTGCCCGCAATCTGTTTGTTATGGCGAAATTAAAAACCCCGATTATCAGTGTCGTTATTGGTGAGGGCGGGTCTGGTGGCGCCCTGGCGATTGGTGTTTGCGACTACCTGATGATGCTGCAATACAGTACTTATTCCGTGATTTCACCAGAGGGTTGTGCCTCGATCCTGTGGAAGAATGCCGAGAAGGCATCGGTTGCCGCGGAGGCTATGGGCATTACCGCAGGCCGCCTTAAAGATATGCAGCTTGTTGACGAAGTAATTCCAGAGCCTTTGGGTGGCGCCCATCGCGACATGGATGCCATCGCGGCAAGCTTGAAGAAGGCCCTGATCAAGGCCGTGGAAAAAAAGGCCGCTATCAAGACCGACGAGCTTATCGAACAGCGCTATCAACACTTGATGCAATATGGTGTCTTTGAAGAAAACTGAAGCCCGGTTCAGCACTGATCAACTTCTCCATATCCTGACTCAGCAATGCCGTATCAAGGCAGGTGCTACACTGAAACTGGCCCTTAGCGGCGGTATCGACTCGATGGTGCTATTGCATGCCTTGAGTCGGCTTGGCAAAAAACAACAATGGCGTATCAGCGCCATCCATATTGACCACGGATTGCACCCGCAGTCCGCACAATGGTCGCAACATTGTCTCGAAC
>CAJVXG010000125.1 GCA_913009215.1 uncultured Gammaproteobacteria bacterium
GTCGAATTGGTACAGTTGATAAAACCGGAAGCATCCTACGAAGCGCTGGAAGCACTGACCGGCCATGCCGAAACCATACTGCAGAAACTGGAATTGCCGTATCGTGTTGTATCTTTATGTACCGGTGATATCGGTTTCTCTGCGGCCAAGACTTATGATCTTGAGGTATGGTTACCGGCGCAAAATACCTATCGGGAAATATCGTCGTGCAGCAACTTTGAAGCCTTCCAGGCAAGGCGCATGCAGGCACGATGGCGCAATCCCGACAGTGGCAAGCCTGAATTACTTCATACCGTGAATGGTTCAGGACTGGCCGTGGGTCGTACCCTGGTAGCCATTATGGAAAATTATCAGAACAAGGAAGGGCAAATTCGTATACCTGAGGTATTACATTCTTATATGAATGGGGATAAGATTATAAGCTAATAAGCTAGCTTTTCATTAAATAAAACAAGACAAAGCGCTATTGCTGGCAATTGATGTATCGCTCCTGGTATTAATGCTCTCACAGTCGAGGGCAGGGGCTTTCTACCCGACAATTGAAAGCACTTACCCCGAACACACTTTGGCCGTAAAAAAGGCCCGTAGCGGCGACCACCTCGGTGGTCTGTTGATATTGCAGCGATTGTTGCAGCATTTCCCCAAAGATTATCCGTTACAACGCGATTATGCCATCGTCACCGCATGGAGCGATGATTGCAAACTGGCGCTTAAACGATTCAAAAAAATACAGAACTCGTCAAAACACAAACCCTATATCATCACACTGATGGGAGAGTGTATGGTGAAACAAGGGCGTTACAAAGATGCCTTGTCATTTCTGGATAAGTCGCAAAAGAGATATCCCAATTACAGCGGATTACGGCATCTCCGCCAGAAGGCATTGATAGAAGAAGCCAGCCGCACTAGCAGTGGTACCGAGATCAAAAACTATACGCAATACAACGAATCCGATCAGGGTTTTCCGGAGTGGTTGGTACTGACCGAGGCCAGCTTCCAGGTATCCAAAAGAAACCGGTTTTTCAGCCAGTATATTATTAGCCGTAGCAGTGACGATGCCTTTAAAGCAGGCGAACAGGATCGCCTCGCCATTGGCTGGCGCTATCAATACAGCCCCCATCTATTCCTGGAGCAATCAGTCTCAAAAGACGTAAAAGAAAACGGCCTGGGGGGCAGCCTGTCCCGCATCCGCTACAACCCCAGCGATACCTGGAATTTTGAGTTCATGCATGACACGTATTCTCTGGACATCCCCATACGCGCCAAGGCCAGTAATGTTGAAGCAAAACAAACCACGTTTAGCATGACTTACGATGTCGATGAATCCTGGTATGGATATGTCACTGTGAATCGTTATCGTTTCAGTGATACCAATATTCGTGAATCATTGTATGGCGAGTACGGTATTTTGTTACTGAAAAAAACCGATCTTGAGCACCGTCTGAGTGTTGAAGTTTATAGTTCTCGCAACAGCCTGACAGGCGCACCTTACTTCAATCCGATAAAAGACAAGAGCCTGAGCCTGACCTACAAGCTCGATCTGCATTTTCGTAGCAGCCGATTCGACAAACATTCCGATCAATTCAGCATTAGCCTGGGGCAATACGATCAAAAGGGCTTTGCGACCCGGGGTCGCTGGGGTCTGTATTATGGACAGGATTACAAAATATCAAACAGGTTCCATTTTTCTTACGGTCTGGGATATGGGCGTAATGTCTATGATGGTCAGCTTGAGAGTGAGAAGAAATTTGAAATGAAGTTTGTTTTAAGGCTGTAATATGCGTATTGCATTATTCATTTTGTTTTTGCTGTCAGTTGTTGGGGTCGAGGCCGCAGGTTTCCCGGTGCTTGTCTATCACGATATACAACCGGGACCGGTGTCGGATCCGTTTACAGTCAGTCTCAAGGACTTTAAAAAACAGATGGCCTATCTCAGGCGAAAAGGCTACAAGGTCATTAGTTTAAAGCAACTGGAATTGGCCACCAGGAACAGGCAGAGACTGCCTGAAAAAACGATTATACTGACTTTTGATGACGGTTTAAAAAGCTACCGGCAATATGTGTTACCGGTGTTGCAGCAGTATCATTTCCCATCGGTGCTGAGCATTGTCACCAGCTGGGCCGATGGCAAAAAAGTTCCGAAAGAATATAAAAACAAAACACTAAGCTGGAAAGAAATCAAAAAACTCGATTCCAATCCCCTGATAGAAGTCATTAGCCATAGCCATGCGTTGCATGCCAGTGCCTTGTCCAATCCGCAAGGCAATCAGAAAGCCCTGGCCATTGTCAGAATATATCGACCCGCTAACGAAAGGTATGAAACCGAGGCACGTTATCAACAGAGAATTAAACGGGACCTGCAAACAACCAGTGCCCGGTTTTCTGCAAAGTTGGGTCATGGTCCTTTTGCCATTAGTTGGCCCTATGGACACTATGAGCAATACCACATCAATACAGCTCAAAAGTACGGGATACGCATACACCTGACTCTCGATGAAGGGCCGGCAAATACTAAATATTTCCCGAGAGTACACAGGGTGCTGATACAAAATAAAAGGCGATCAGCCCTTTTCCCCGAGCTTGTCACTTTTCGTAACTACCATAACAGGCAATTGCGTTTTACAGAGATCCGCCTTGCCCCCTTTGCAGGCAAGACGGCAAATGAGCAAAATAAACTATTGTCCAGGCTGATACGACGCAATGAATTGCTGGGCATAAACGCTATTGTGGTTCATCCCTTCAGCAAAAATGGCAAATCGGCATTCTTTAGTAACCGACAAATGCCTGTTGCAGAGAATATCCTTGATCGCGTCTTGCACCAGATGTTAGTGCGCAATGATATAAAATTGTACTTACGAATCCCGTTGTCACTGAGTGTGGCCAATTCTGGAAGACTGATTAAACAGCTTGCACGTTTGCATTTCTTTCAGGGTGTGGTTTTCTTCGGCAAGAATAAAAATAACCGGGCCCAGCATTATAGCAAAATCATTCGCTATCATCGACCAGACGTTAAGATTGGATATGAAGGAGTAAATAAATCAGTTCTTGATGTTGATTTCCATTATTTGCGCCTGCGTCCTGATAAAAATCCGGATCTTACACCCATTAGGAAAACAGGCGGGCGTCGCTATGTTGTTATTGATGCGGCCGTTAACACTGACCAGAAAACAATAATCCGAATGATAAAAGTTTTGCGCAGGAATGGGATCAGGGATATAGGTTATGCCAGTGACCAATACTCAAGTAACAAACCGGACGTTATGGCTATAGCCCCGGAATTGCGTAAATCGAGTCACTGGAGGGCGAGGGCCAATAATGATTGATGGCTTATTCTTCTTTGTCTTCTTTTATCCGCTGTTTATGGCGATATTCTGGATGATGGGGTCCATAGTGTTTTTTGTTCGCCGGGAACGGCGTGTAGACAAAGTGCCACAACTCGAGGCATATCCTTTTGTTTCCATACTGGTGCCGTGCCATAACGAGGAATTCGGCGTTCGGGATGCCATACACCAGTTGGCAGAAAATAATTACCCTAATTTCGAGATTATCGCCATTAACGACGGCAGTAGCGATGACACCGGGCACATACTCCATGAACTGCTGGATAAGGTCGATAAGCTCAGGGTGGTGACGCTGTCACAGAATTATGGAAAAGCCATGGCGCTGAAGGCGGGCTCCTATATCAGCAATGCGGAGTTTTTGATGTGTATTGATGCCGATGCTTTGCTGGATCGCGATGCCCTGTTCTGGATCATACAACATTTTCTCAATGGACCACGCGTCGGGGCGGTGACCGGGAACCCGCGTGTTTTTAATCGTCGTGGTTTATTGGCGAGAATACAAATCGGGGAATTCTCGGCCATCATCGGCATGGTAAAACGTAGCCAGAGAAATATCGGTAACCTGTTTACAGTATCCGGCGTCAATGCCTGCTTCCGCAGGGCGGCATTACACCACGTCGGTTACTGGTCGTCGGAAACGGTGACAGAGGATATTGACATCAGCTGGAAGTTACAGATTAATCACTGGGATATCCGCTATGAACCCAAGGCATTGACCTGGATCCTGGTGCCAGACCGAATGATGGCGTTGTGGAAACAACGATTGCGGTGGGCCAGGGGCGGTATTGAAGCGGCAAGAAAATATGCCTCGGAGATTCGTCATTGGTCAAAACGACGCATGTGGAGCATATACATTGAATACGTTGTTGGTGCTGTTTGGTGCTATGCCTTTTTTGCTACCGTCCTGTTCTGGGTGGCCACCAATGTGTTACCCAAAGGGGTCTGGCCCGAGGCGTTGGCCGTACCCAACCTGTTGCCTGGCTGGACCGGGGTGATACTGGCCGTGATCTGCTTGCTGCAGTTTACGGTCGGGTTGAGCATTGATTCACACTATGAAAAACGCGGGTTGTTGCGGTACCTGTTCTGGGCCATATGGTACCCCGCCTTATACTGGCTTATTGCTGCGGCAACGACCGTTGTGGCTATACCTATGGGTTTGTTTAGCAAACAGAAAAAACAGTACGCGGTTTGGGATAGTCCCAGCCGCAAGGTAAGACAGGGCAAGTATCGTGATTAAGCACAAAGAAGAAGACAAGGCCTCGGAACGGCGCCAATATTTCCGGCCGGAAGGGGAGGTGCTGGCCACGTTTGAATTGATTCTTACTATAGCGTTCTGGGGTCTTTGGGCCTATCTGATGGCGCCATTGCTGAGTCTGCTATTGTGGTTTGCCGGCATTTTCCTTTTCTATGACCGCATGATTGCCATGGGCGGATATGAGGTTCTTGGGCGTGATTTAATCAACTACGGCCTGTTGGTAGTCCTCATGATGCTAAGTCTGGCAGCATGGATTTACTGGAATCAATGGCGCTATGGCCGTTACAACAG
>CAJVXG010000126.1 GCA_913009215.1 uncultured Gammaproteobacteria bacterium
ATTAAGCCGTTGATTAAGCCATTCATTCGATCCGTTTTTTTATAACCAGTCTAGAACCTATCTCAAACACGAGATTTTGCGTTTAGGCGAGGCCAGAGCCTTTCGAAAAGCGCAGTTTACACGTAGTAAATGAGCATTTGAGAAAGGCGATAACGAAGTATAAGCGGAAAATATCAATTTTGAGATAGGTTCTAGTAACGCTTGAGGCTGACCTCGATTTCCTGCTTAACCCGTTGCGCCACTTCCAGCGCCTCCAGCCCGACCCGACCGTCCACCAGCGGGGCCTTGTCGTGGCGCACGTTACTGACAAAATCCTCCAGCTCGGCATCCAGCGGCGGTTTCGGCTCGATCTGGATTTTCTCCGTAATGATCCTGGGATTGTCACGGTCACTATCCGGGTCGGCACGGACAATCTCCAGCTGTTGGTCAATATAGTTCAGGCCATAATAATGATCGTGCTCAAAGACACGAATACGGCGCAGCTGCTTGTTCGACACGCGGCTGGCCGTGACATTGGCGACAGCACCATTGCTGAATTCCAGCCGGGCACTGGCAATATCGACATGGTCGGTCAACACCGACAGGCCGGTGGCCGCAATATTCTCGATACGATCCCCCACCAGAGACATGGCGATATCAATATCGTGAATCATGAGATCGGTAACCACATCGACATCGGTAGCACGATTGACGAACACGCCGAGACGATGGACCTCGATGAAGCGCGGCGACTGCACCCGGCCGGCCAGCGCCATGACGCCGGCATTATAGCGTTCCAGGTGCCCGACCTGCATCAGTACCCCTTGCTTCTCCACCATCTGCACCAATTGCAAGGATTCTTCTTCGGTCGGGGCAATCGGTTTCTCCATCATCAAATGCACGCCCTGCTCCACAAAGGGGCGGGCAACATCAACATGGTGGACCGTTGGCGTGACAATACTGACGGCATCCACTTTGCCATAAAGGTCCCTGGCGCTGGCATAGGCGGCACAACCACACTCTTTAGCCACGGCTTCCACGGCCCCGGTATCGGGGTCAACCACACCGACCAGCTCCACATCGGCCATACGGGCATAAATTTTTGCATGAATACGGCCGAGGTAACCCACCCCCACCACACCAACGCGCAACGGACGTGACAACAAAGTACTGGCGCTGCTCTCTATGGATTCCGCACTGGCCGGGCTACTGCTTCTGGACAAAATAGACCTCTATGATTTAGGTACTGGCGACAAAACCGATCCGGGCGAAGTATATAATGATTGCCGGCAAGACAAAACCCGGGGCGATGCTATCGATCACCGGCCTTTGCCAGCATCCGGTCCAGCACGGAATACGGCAATATGCGGCGCAGAAACTCAAACAGGCTGGTGGGAAAGGTAACACGATAACGAATCTTCGGATTCCTCGCCTCCAGGGCATGAATGGTCTTCTTTAACACGGCTTCGGGGGGCAAGGTAAACGGCATACGACCGGACTGCCCCTCAAGACGCCGTATCAGCCCGGCATACTGATGACGATAGGCGCTGTTATCAATATCAATATTGGCCTTGAACGCGGCATAGGCATTTTCCCGGAAGCGACTGATAATCGGCCCGGGTTCGATCAATGACACCCGGACATGGGTGTCGCGTAATTCCAGCCTCAGGGTATCGCTGATACCCTCAAGGGCATATTTCGTGGCCTGATAGGCGCCACGAAACGGAAAACACATAAAACCCAGAATGGAACTCATTTGTATAATGCGGCCCTCATTCTGCGCCCGCATCGCCGGCAGCACACGACAAGTAAGTTCATGGGTGCCGAATAAATTGGTCTCGAATTGTTGGCGTAAGGCATCGCGACTGAGGTCCTGCACCGCACCCGGTAAACCATAGGCGCCATTATTGATCAGGGCATACAACCGCCCCTGTGTTTTTTTCAATACCCCGGCAACGGCCTGCTGAATGGAATCTGATGAATCCAGATCAAGCACCAGGCTTTCCAGTCCCGCCTCCTCAAGAGATGCCATGTCTTCGGGCTTGCGTACAGAAGCAAACACCCGATATCCGCGTTCATGCAGTCCCAGCGCCAGGCAACGACCGATACCAGTGGAGCAACCGCTTATTAAAACGGCTCTATTCTTAAGCTGTAACAATGTAATACTCCTGTCGTCGATAGCAACACCATCCGATCATGGGATAAACCGGTAAAGCGCGTATACTTAGCAATATATGTGGGCCATGTACATCATTTTTGAGTATGAGGGATAAGCCCTTGGACCAATCCGGGAAATCTACACCAACAATTGATATTTACGTCAGCACCCAGGCAAAAAAAGTAACGCCTATGCTGCAACGCCTGCCCTGGTCTCTGTCGTTTTTATCCATTGCCGATTATGATCAGAATCCGCCGGCCAGGGCCATACTGATTATCGCCCCCGATCAGCTACAGGAACGTCTGAAACATAATACCAAGAAACAAATGCAACAATGCGTCATCCTGCTGTGGCTCAGCAAAAAACAGGATGTGGCCAGGGAGCTGCTGGACCACCCCGGCGTTCTCGGCATCATTAATAAAAATATCAATCAAGATGCTCTGCATACCCTGATCAAATCCTCTATACAATTACTTCGGCAATTTGAGAATATCAACTCTGCCGAAGTCCTGGAACGCGTCCTGGAAGTAGGACGCGCCCTTTCTGCCGAGAAGGACCTGGACACCTTGCTGGGACTGATCCTGACCCATGCCCGCCGTATTACCGGTGCCGATGGCTCCTCAATCTACACGCTGGACAAAAGCGGCAAGCTCTATTTCCGGCTTTGGCAAAACACCTCCACCGATACCAGGAGCCAGGCACAAAAGACATTGGTAGGCGAACACAGCATTGCCAGTTATGTCTGCAACACCGGCGAATTACTCAACATTGATAATGCCTACAATATTCCCAAAGATGCCCCGTACCATTTTAATCCGGCCTCCGATCGCAGCCTCGGTTATCATACCCTGTCCATGCTGACGTTACCGCTGAAAGACAAAAACGATAAAGTCGTTGGTGTTTTGCAATTGATTAACCGCAAGACCGACCATAATACTATTCTCAAAACCATGACCGACTTTGGCAGGAAGGTGCTGCCCTTTGATGAGCAGAGCCAACAAATCGCTTTGGCCCTTGCTGGCCAGGCGGGTGTGGCCATAGAAAATGGTTTGCTCTATGCCGATATTGAGAATCTGTTTGAGGGTTTTATCAAGGCATCGGTGCTGGCCATTGAGGCACGCGATCCAAGCACCGCTGGTCATTCCTTTCGTGTTGCCGAATATACAGAGAATCTTGCCAGGGCGGTGGATCATAATGACAGTCGTATACATAAAAATATCCTGTTCAACACAGAACAAATGCGTGAAATTCGCTATGCGGCATTGCTGCACGATTTTGGCAAGGTTGGGGTCCGCGAAAATGTGCTGGTCAAGGCCAAGAAATTGCATCCGCAAAGACTTGAATTGTTGCAGCAACGTTTTTGCTATGCCCGTGCCTGTATCGAACGTGATGCCTTTCGTAAAATCCTGACTCTGCAATCTGAGGGTAATCCTGGCGACAAGGAATTCTCCAGGGAACGTAAAATAATCGAGGACACTCTCAACGGCGAATGCAACAGGCTACAAAATTATTTGCGTATGGTGCTAACGGCCAATGAACCCACGGTGTCTTACGAAGAAATTGAACATCAGCTTAACGAGCTTACTGAATATACCTTTCCTGATGAAACGGGTGAAACCACCACCTTGTTGCATGATTTCGAGTTTGCCGATCTATCCTTGTCCAAGGGTAGTCTGAATCCCAGCGAACGCGAAGAAATTGAATCGCACGTCAGTCACACTTTTGCCTTTCTACAACTGATTCCATGGACCAGTAATTTATCCATGCTGCCCGATATTGCCCACGCCCATCACGAAAAGCTGGATGGTAGCGGTTATCCTCGCGGCATCGTGGCCGAAGAAATCCCGGTACAGTCAAAGATTATGACCATTACTGATATTTACGATGCCTTGACGGCCGGAGACCGCCCTTACAAAAAGGCGCTACCTATGGAGAAAGCGGTGGATATCCTGAGCATGGAGGCCAAGGCCGGAAAAATAGACAAGGATCTGCTTAAAGTATTTATCGAATCAAAATCATTTCAGATCGAACCAGCAGCCCATTAAAGTTCGTCATCGCTCTCACAAATAACACCTTCCCCGGTTTTCAGGTATTACAGGGTAATTTTTTTACCTGTAGCAAACATAAAAAAGCGCCAATACGGCGCTTTTTTACAGTCGTGAAAATACGTTTATGGAAACACAGGCATCATCGGGTCCATGCCCTTTTGCTTCGCTTCCGGGTTTTGCTTGTGCATTAATCTTTTTATTTCATCGACACGCTCCTTGGGCACATCAACCATCACCAGAATTTTACCTCGATCAATCGCACCCCTGAATCTCTTCAGTTGCGTATTTGGTACGTCCAGGCTAACGAGACTGGAGGCCCAACATCCAAACAGGGCGCCCAGAATAGACAGAAATGGCACAATGGACACACCAAATCCTGTCATACTATCGGTGTACCTGAAAATAAACAGGCCTGCAAAAAATCCCGTCAAACCTCCGACAAATATACCTAACTCAACTCCGTGCCATAAGTCACTTTTCTGTCCCAGCGTTGCCTCTGGCAGATCTTTCAGGTCCAACCCATCACGCGCCAGAAAGTGAATATGGTTGTCGTCTATACGTGCCAACAATAAGTGGTTAAAGATATTTTTTGCCCGATTGACATTAGGCAGGAGAAAATAGAGACGTCTGCGCATATCGTCCTCCTAAAATGTTGTTCATCGAACTGGACAAAACAGAAATCAGGCCCA
>CAJVXG010000127.1 GCA_913009215.1 uncultured Gammaproteobacteria bacterium
GACGCCAATGGTGAAACAGGCTTCCATCTATTCAGGGCCAAAGTCAGCGAGGTCAGACATAATGGCGCCGAAATTACCTTCCATGAACTCGATTTCAAGACTTATGGCGCCCTGTTACAGCTGGAAAACCACCAGAACTCTATCCAGTCAGCATAGAAATACTTCGATAAACGGTTTAAGCCCCTGCAAACCGTATGCTATCTTTCACATATATAAGCCTACACAAGCCGGTGAGCATCACTTGCATGGCGTAAAAAACTATTTACATACAATAATGATTTCCTTAGCAATGAAGCTGGTGCCCGGACTGATAGCCCTGTTGGTTATTCATGGCCTGGCTATTGCCGACACAGAATCCAAATATGCCAATCAATGGCGCGATCTGATCAAAAACAACAAGGTTGGTAGGGCGAAGCTGCTCTGCAAAAACTGGCTTAGTGCAAAAAATACTCTGGCCTATGTGCAGGCACATAGATGTCTGGCTAAAGTAGAATCTATTGCGGCAATACGTATTTATCAAAGGAAAGATGGAGCTGGTGAACGGGGAGAAAGGCCGGCAAAAAGGGTCTTGGAGCAACGCCTGAAGAATGTCTTTCAACATATGGATGTTGTCATGAAGAACGCACCTAATGATCTCGGTCTCTATATGGATCGTGTAAATCTGCTCAACACCCTGGGACGACACCAGGAGGCCCTGGATTACCTGGATGAAACTATCGCTATCATAAAGAAAGCCATCTCGCTGGATCACTGGCTACGGGTTGTGGATAAACTGGATAAAGAAGAACGTTACGAGTTGGCGCTAAAATACCTGTCGGTACTGGATAAACATTACCCTGGTGATTACAAGATTGTTGCCAAGACGGCATCAGTGCTGATGTCCAAGGGTGATGAAATCAACGCCGTGGTGTATTTACGCAAGGCCGCAGCAATGGCACCACGCGACCCCATGAATTATATCTTACTGGCCCGATACTATGAGCTCACCGGTAAAATTGCCCTGGCCGAAAAGAATTATATGCGCGCTATGAATCTGAAATCGACTAAGGCACAACGTTGCGAATATGGTTTATTCCTCAGACGTTTCGACCGGAAAATGATCGAAGGCTGCAAGCTGCAAAGACAAAACTGCCATGAAGATTACATCACCGGCTGCGGGACCGAGAGCAATAAATAAGCTTCAATGAAACCATAAGTCCGATTCGCTGTCTTCGCCCTCCCCTGCCATGGTCAGAAGTACCGTATCGGGTTCCGGCTCTGTCAAAACAACATTCATCAATGGAATAAAAACAGGACTACTCAATGCGGTACGCCCTGGGCCAGACTCTTGCTAACAATTTCGTAACAATCGGGAGACAATCCCCTGGTACCGACAATGCGCTGCAGCTCATCCTGCATGGCCTGTTGTCGGGCCGGGTCATATCGTCGCCATTGGCTGAATATAGCAACCAGTCGTGCGGCAATTTGCGGGTTTACAGGATCAAGCTCAAGAATACGATCCGTCAGAAAGCGATAACCCTGCCCACCGGCATCATGAAATTGGGAGAGGTTTTGCCGACAAAAAGTACCTATCAGGGCGCGCACCTTGTTCGGATTCTTGATATTAAATGCCTCATGATCCAGTAATTCTTTCACTGTGTCGAGGGTCCCGGGCAAACGACAAGCGGCCTGCATGGCAAACCATTTATCCATCACCAGTGGTTCATGGCGCCACTTCATATAGAAATCTGTGAGCACCTCATCACGGTTCGGATTGTCATGATTTATCAAGGCAGCCAACGCCGCCAATACATCGGTCATGTTATCGCTTTCTTTGTATTGCCTCAGACACAGCTGCTGCATATCTTCATGACCCAATTCCATTAAATAGGACAGGCAACTGTTTTTTAGTCGCCGGGCGCCTATAGCATCGGTACTGAACCGATAGGGCTTGTCATCGTGCAGGCGATGATAGCTAAGCTGCAGCTCTGCCTCGCACTCCCGGGCAATCGCGCAGCGCAACTGTTGACGTGCCGTGTGAATACCGATGACATCGATTTGCGGCATTTGCTCTCCCAGCCAGGCCTCGGATGGCAGCTGTAAAAGTTCGGCACACATGGCAGTATTAAGCGCTTTGTCGCCTAATACACCTTTAATGGCGTCCAGTATGAGCGGATCAACAATCATGGCTCCACTCCGGGGCCGATTGACACGATCCAGCAGGAAACGGGTCAAAAGATGTTGACCGGCCTCCCATCGATTGAAATCATCGCTATCGTTTGCCCACAGAAAGGCAAGCTCGGCATTGCTATAGTCATATTTCACAATCACTGGTGCTGAAAACTGGCGCAATAATGACGGAACCGGTTTTTCAGCCACATCACAAAAACTAAAGTGCATTTCCTGCTCGTCAAATTTAAGAACCCTGGTATAGGCAGTATCACCGCTATCGTTTTCGATCTTGATTTCCAGGTCCTGGCCGCGGCTACCCAGAAGCCCGACGGCAAACGGGATCAGGAAAGGCTTTTTATTACTCTGGCCCGGTGTATCGGCACAAGACTGGCTCAGATATAAAGTGTATCTCCGGCTTTCAGGATCGTACTCATCAGTCACTGTGATTACCGGCGTCCCGGCCTGTTCATACCATCGCCTGAATCGGGACAAATCATAATGATTGGCATCCGCCATAGCGGCGCAAAAATCATCGGTAGTGACTGCCTGGCCATCGTGTCGTTGAAAATACAAATCCATTCCCTGGCGAAAACCGTCTTTCCCCAGCAAGGTCTGATACATACGGATCACCTCGGCACCCTTGTTGTATACCGTCATGGTGTAGAAGTTATTGATCTCGATATAGGAATCCGGTCGTACCGGGTGTGCCATGGGGCCGCTGTCTTCCGGGAACTGGTGTCCACGCAGGATACGGACATCATCAATACGTTTCACAGCTCGTAAACCCATGTCTGCGGAAAACTCCTGATCCCGAAATACGGTCAGGCCCTCTTTCAGGCTCAACTGGAACCAGTCACGACAAGTAACACGATTACCGGTCCAGTTGTGGAAATACTCATGCCCGATAACACCCTCGATACCAAGGTAATCGTTATCCGTGGCCGTCTCCGGCTGCGCCAGGACATAGGCGGTATTAAAAATATTCAGTCCCTTGTTCTCCATGGCCCCCATATTAAAGTCACTAACAGCAACGATCATGTAAATATCAAGATCATATTCCAGACCAAACACCTGCTCGTCCCACTGCATGGCCTTCTTCAGCGATGCCATGGCATGATCGCATTTGTTAATATTTTCCGGCTCGACATACAGATGCAGGTCTACCGTTTTTCCTGACATTGTTTCATAATGGTCTTCACGGCACTTTAGATTACCGGCAACCAACGCGAATAAATACGATGGTTTCCTGAACGGATCGTGCCATTGGACCCAGTGGCGATGGTTGTCCAGCATCCCCTGATCTATCGGATTGCCATTGGATAACAGCACCGGGTATCTGGTCTTGTCAGCAAGAATAGTAGTCGTAAATTTCGCCATAATATCCGGGCGATCCAGATAATAGCTAATACGCCGAAACCCCTCGGCCTCGCATTGCGTACAAAACATGTCGCCGGATTTATACAGGCCCTCAAGCGCAGCATTCTTTTGCGGATAGAGTCGCGTCACAATCTCCAGGCTAAATTCTGTACGGACAGGCTGGATATGCAGCTCCGTCCCGGTGAGCCGGTACTGGTCCGGGGTCAGCGATACCCCGTCCATACTGATACTTTGCAATTCCAGGTTCTCGCCAAACAACACAAGGGCAGGCAGCGGCTCCGCTTTTTCCGTATTGGTCTTTAGCAACAGAGTGGACGTTACCGTACTGTGTTCTTCTGCCAGATCAAAAATCAAGTCTACAGAATCAACAGAGTAACCGGGGACGATATAGTCTTTTAGATAGATTGTTTCTGGTGAATCTTTGGCCATGTCATAAGACGCCAGTTTGGGCTTGAATCCGATACTACCCTGCGGCCCTGTCGCACCACCAGTGGAGATCAGTCAGTCCTCTAAATATACCTTAACATATTGATGTATAACCATTATTTGCGCATGGATAGGAGCCGACCATAAAATTCCATCTTAAAAAACAAGGAATTTCCCTATACGGAATTTTTTGAAAAACATTTATAGTTACTTCATCAAATAAAAACAGAAATACAGACTGTTGCTTTGGTGCATCCATCCATGAAATATGAAGCAAAATATTTTTGTTGATCACCTGTAAAGCAGCTATCCGTTTAACTTAAATTACTATTAAAGAATCAGGTGACACTATGCGCTTATCATCCAAAGGTCGATTTGCAGTAACTTCCATGATATCTCTTGCAATGGGCGATAGTGAAGACCCCGTCACCCTGGCTTCTCTGTCCATTGAACAAGGCATATCACTTTCCTACCTTGAGCAATTCTTTGCCCGACTCCGAAAACAAAGTCTGGTAGAAGGGGTTCGCGGACCCGGTGGTGGCTACCGACTGTCCCGTTCCGCCGACGAAATCACCATAGCAGAAATCATACTGGCAGCTGACGACAAAAGCGCCATTAAGAACCAGGAAAATGTGGTTGAACTTTATGGAAAAAAACGACAAACAACTGATCTAATGTGGGCAGATCTGTGCAAACAGATTGAAATATTTCTTGATGGCATAACACTTGCTGATTTGCTGAGGAAACATAAAGAGAAGAGTGATAGCAAAAACGATAAAAATGCCGCCTAGCATAAAATATCTGGTTAAAAAATAAAAAGCCCGGCTTGCCGGGCTTTTTATTGGGATGCTATTTGACCATCAGGGCGCATCTGACTCAGGCGCGA
>CAJVXG010000128.1 GCA_913009215.1 uncultured Gammaproteobacteria bacterium
TCGGTTCGGTTTCTGTAACCCTATTAATCACAGGGTATAAGAAAAAAACACTGTAGCAATGTTTAATCTGATCTAATTTAGCGGACACAAATACCACGTCCGACATCCAATTGCCATCCGCTGTCACAAGCGGCCCTGGTTTGCGTTTTGATGTATGTGGGAAAACCGGTACTGTAATAACAGAATCCGTCCCGATAGGTTTCCTTGGGTTTGCATATTGGTTTCTCATAAACTACAACTGGCTTGGTTCCCGCATCCTTGGGCCGTGGTTTCATCGGTTGCAGAGTGACACCATTACAACGTGTTTTGACACAGACCCCACGGCTTGGCACCAATTCCCACCCGCTGTCACAAACCGCCCTGGCTTGCGATCTGATATACCTGGGATACCCGGTGCTGCGATGGCAAATTCCATCACGATAGATTTCTTTGCGCTTACACACCGGCTTCTCGCAGCTCTCAGCATACACGATATTGATGTCCAGAAGGGCAATGGTGATTAAAGGGAGAAATATCCCAAGCCGGAAGACAAGGGCGTGATGCCGGTTCCTGGCCATATCATTTTGATTATTCGTCATAGTTTCCCTCGTTTGCCGGTATCAGGTAATTACCCAGGGCCTGAATTGTTATACTACATCCATCAAAAAATTAACGCCTTTCCCGTTCCCTCCGTAATACCAGAATACCAACAGATGCGGATGGGGCTCGAACCCGGGGGCCTGGCCTCATGCCAATGTGTCAGCCCCGTAGCACCCCCTTGTAAAACCCCTGTTATTCAAAAAACACCGCCAAACCGGTATGCTGTGATGAAATAATAACATCCTATAGCCATGCACCTATACCTCGCTGACTGGATTATTGTTGTCCTTTATTTTGTACTGGCGGCGATTATCGCCATTACCCTGTCCCGACGGGCCAGGCGCTCGATAGACGACTACTTTGCTACCGGCCGCAGCCTGCCGTGGTGGCTGGCGGGTACCTCCATGGTGGCGACCACCTTTGCCGCCGATACACCACTGGCCGTCACCGGCCTCGTCGCCAAGCACGGCATAGCCGGAAACTGGCTGTGGTGGAACATGGCGCTGAGCGGCATGCTAACAGTATTCTTTTTCTCCCGCCTGTGGCGCCGTGCCGGCGTACTCACTGATGTGGAATTTTCTGAGTTACGCTATAGCGGTATCGGCGCCACCATCCTCCGCGCCACGCGATCAGTTTATCTGGCCATACCTATTAATCTGATCATCATGGCCTGGGTCAGCCGCGCCATGATTACCATCATGGAAACCACCTTAGGGATTGACGGCACCAGCGCCACCCTGATCCTGTTTGCGATCACCGCAGCCTACGTCTTGCTGTCCGGTCTCTGGGGCGTGGTCCTGACCGATTTCCTGCAATTTATCGTGGCCATGGTCGGTTCCATCGCCCTCGCCGTGGTGGCCGTAAATGCGGTCGGCGGGCTGGATGCACTGGCGACACTGAGCCAAAAACATTTTGGCCAGGCCCAGCATGGCGCCGGCTTCTTTCCACCACTGGATGGTAGCTGGCTACCGATCACAACCCTGTTGGTGTTTCTGGCAGTGCAATGGTGGGCCGCCTGGTACCCCGGCGCCGAACCCGGGGGTGGTGGCTATATCGCACAACGGATGTTGTCGACCAAGAATGAGCGTCACAGCCTGTTGGCGGTACTGTGGTTTAACATCGCCCACTACGCCATACGACCGTGGCCGTGGATCCTGGTGGCGCTGGTCGCCAGTATCCGTTACCCGAACCTGGACAATCCGGAGCAAGGCTACGTGCTGGTGATGGTCGACCTGCTACCGACACCATTAAAGGGTTTATTGCTGGCCGCCTTTGTCGCCGCCTATATGAGCACCATCAGCACCCACCTGAACTGGGGGGCTTCCTACCTGGTTAATGATATTTACCTGCGCTTCCTGCGTAAACAGGCGGCATTAAAAGAACAGATTCTGGTGGGTCGTCTGGCTACCGGCGTGTTGATCATCCTGGCCATGATCACCATGCAGTTCCTGACCACAGTGGAATCGGGCTGGAAATTGCTGATGGCCCTGGGCGCCGGTACCGGCTCGGTGTTGATCCTGCGCTGGTACTGGTGGCGCATTAATGCCTGGTCCGAGATCAGCGCCATGGTGGCCTCGTTCGCAACCGCCATAACAGTGCAATATTATTTTGGCTATAACGCCGACGACCCCAGCGGCGCCGGTTACGCCATTGTTATGTTATGGACCGCGGGTATCACCACACTGACCTGGATTGTGGTCACGCTACTAACGCCGGCAGAAAGCAGCAATACGCTGGAACATTTTTACCACAAAGTACGCCCCGGTGGCCTTGGCTGGCGTCGTGTGGCCAGGCGACTTGGTTATGACAAGGACCGGATTCCTGGTGGCGCCCTGTCCTGGCTCAACTGGCTTAGCGCCTGCGTCGCCGTCTATGCCACCCTGTTTGGTTGTGGTGAATTATTGCTGGGCAGTACAACCAAGGGACTGGTCTGGCTGGGCACGGCAACGATCTCATTTGCTGTCATCGCCTATAACCTGCGCCAGGATAGCGAGTTTATGACATCGACAACTATTACAAAACAGAAATAATCAGACAGGGAGATATTAAAGCCTATTGGTGTCGCCCCCTGTTAGCCAATGATCAATTCGCCTATAATTCAACCGGTAAATACACCATAGAGACCAATAATAAACAGTGGATCTCATTAAGACATTTCCTGGCCTGACCGGCTTCTACATCCTCAGTAGGCAAGGTGAGCTCGGCTTTTATAATGAAGCCGGAGAGGTGGAAATGGATACCGCCCACAGCAAGACCTTTGCTGATTATAATAAAAAATTTCTTGCCGCCTATGCACAAAACACGGAAAAACCCGATGTTCGTATAGGCATCATTTTTAACACGCAGGAAGACCGCCCCTGGGGTAGTAGTACTTTTGCGCTGGAAACCGAGACCTTGCGCAACCTGTACCCAATCAGCGGCAGCAAAGGCGGTGACCCCTTGACCACATTCCAGAAAAAGAACCAGGAAAAAAGCATCTTTCGCGCCATGGAGCTGTTACTGGAATACAAAAGCGAACACTCCCATAACAACATGAGTTACTGCCCGGTACTGTTTAACCGTAATTCGCGCCTGAAACATTACAGTCATATTGACGGTCTGGAATCCAATGATGTTGAGACATCGGTCCTTGAGGTACTGAATCTTACCGCCTTTTTGCCCACCGAAAAAAGAAACGGCCCGGCCATCGTGAATCTGAAAAAATCAATCTACAACAATGCGATCCGCAAAGACAAGCGCAGCAGCGGGCTATCCGTTATCGAAGGCCGTGACTATAAAACCGATACATCAACAATCGATGACCCATATGAGGCAGAAAGAGCGAAAAGATACGATGGTATCGCCATACCGGTATGGAAGGATGAGGATATCCGCGCATGGATGAAACAACACTGGGGGGAGATCACCGGCGACAGCCTGGGTCCCTGGCTGGTAGAACCTTATCAGTTCGTCATGCCGGACAGCCTGAAGAGCTTTACCCGCTTCCGTGGTATTGCCCTGGATGGGCTAAACGAGATTGCCGAAAACAGCCCTGTATTCCAGGCCCCGGTGGGGGCACAATTACTGGAGCGCGGTACCAATGACAACTGGAACCTGTACCTGCTCAGCGGTACCCTGGAGCTGGAGGCCGGTGACGGTGCCACCAAACAGATCAATGGTTCCACAGAACAGGCTTGTGCACCCATCTCTTTTCTGAAGCCACGTATGTACGCTGTCCGCGCCATTACCGACGTCAAATTCCTTTTTATCAATGACGACTTTGTCAGTAAGTTCCCGGTACAGGCTGAACCGAAAGAAGAGGACAAAGATAGTGTTGATCTTCCGAGTTTCTTCAAGCGCTAGCTGGCCAGCGTACCGACCCAGAAGGATAAATTCTTCTCCAGGAATTCCTCGGCGGGCATGTAGTGCGAGCCATCACAGGAAAAGGTCAAACCCAGCATGCCGTTCATAATATTGATGGAGCTGGACCGCAGGTAAATAGTCTCATCAGCAAAACGCAGGGCCTTGAACTCGGACAATACCTCCTTAAGCTGCGCACAACTGATTTTGGCGTTATCCGGGTAGGCATGAACCGGGTAGGCCAGACAGATATCCGGATCAATAATTTCATCAACCTGATGGATGCGATAGTTATAGGGATCGTCCAGTAGCCACAAGGAACAACGACCGCTGGAATAATGGATTTTGCTGTGAAACACACCATGCTCACACATCAGGTTTTCTATAAGGTCGTTCATTGTGTCTATATGATCATCCAGCATGCTTTGTACGCGCTGCTGCATAAACACGGTACCGCGAACCGCCGGATCACCACGAAACTGTTGCCAGTGCATGTCCGGTGGCACCAGGTGTGTGTCCAGCAGCAAGTCATTAACAGCAAAGTCCGCCGCGATAAAACCCAATAGTTCCTGGTCGCGGTTCACGGCTTGCAGTACCGTGATGCACTGGGTGTTGGTATACATGCTCTCGTAAACCGATGACAACATGACGCCCTTGAATGGCAGGTTATTCTTCAGATACGGTCGGTCCGATAAATCGCGCCCTCGCCAACTGGGATCGATATCGTCTTTTTGCACCATCGACGAGACCTCGATGCCGTCGACATCCCAGGCATACAATAAATGACAGTTGGAAATATCCTTGATCGCTTTCGACAAAATAGCGTCCAGGGCATCGGCATCGGGCCATCGTTCAGCGCAACGACCCGACAACACCGCCATGGGGTT
>CAJVXG010000129.1 GCA_913009215.1 uncultured Gammaproteobacteria bacterium
GTGGATGTCAGCAGTGGTGTGGAACAAGACCCGGGCATGAAAGATATAGAAAAAATGGCAATATTTATTAAAGAGGTAAACAGAATATGAGTGCTTACGCACTGCCGGACGAGCGCGGTCATTTCGGCGTCTATGGCGGCGTATTTGTTGCCGAGACCCTGATGCAGCCGGTTACCGAGCTGCTGGCCGCCTATGAAAAATACAAACAGGACCCGGAGTTCCAGGCCGAGCTCGATCGGGATCTGGCCTATTATGTCGGCCGTCCATCGCCGCTGTATTTTGCCGAGCGCCTTACGCAGCTGGTCGGTGGCACCCGCATTTATTTAAAGCGCGAAGACCTGAACCATACCGGTGCGCACAAGATCAACAATACCGTGGGTCAGGCGCTGTTGGCCAAGCGTATGGGCAAGCCCCGCCTGATTGCCGAGACCGGCGCCGGTCAGCACGGTGTCGCCACGGCCACGGTAGCGGCACGACTGGGCATGGAATGTGTGGTGTACATGGGCACCGAAGACATCCAGCGCCAGGCCATTAACGTCTATCGTATGAAGCTGTTGGGTGCCGAGGTGGTGCCGGTGGAATCCGGCTCCAAAACACTAAAAGATGCCCTGAACGAGGCCATGCGTGACTGGGTGGCGCATGTCGACAATACATTTTATGTCATCGGTACCGTTGCCGGCCCGCACCCCTACCCGGCGATGGTGCGCGATTTCCAGGCCATTATTGGCCACGAGACCAGGCAACAGCTGCAGCAACTGGAAGGCCGTCTGCCCGATGCGCTGGTGGCCTGCGTCGGCGGTGGCTCCAATGCCATGGGACTGTTTTATCCCTTTCTGAATGATGCCTCGGTAGAGCTGCACGGGGTCGAAGCGGCCGGAGACGGCCTGGAGACCGGGCATCATGCCGCACCATTATGTGATGGTGACGTTGGCGTGTTGCACGGCAATCGTACTTATCTTATGGAAACCGAAGACGGTCAGATTATTGAGACCCATTCTATTTCGGCGGGCCTGGATTACCCGGGGGTGGGCCCGGAGCACGCCTGGTTGAAGGATGAGGGCAGGGCCAGTTACAGCGCTATTGATGACAAAGAAGCCCTGGAGGCGTTTCATACCTTGACCAGGATCGAAGGCATTATTCCGGCGCTGGAGTCGAGTCATGCCGTGGCTTATGCCATAAAGCTCGCCGCAAAAATGCCTAAAGACAAGATCATGGTGGTCAATCTTTCCGGTCGGGGCGATAAGGATATTCACACGGTAGCCGCACTCGGCGGGATTAAGCTCTGATGTCACGTATAGAGACACGTTTTGCCGATTTGAAGCAACGGGGGCGCAAGGCCCTGATCCCGTTTATTACGGCCGGGGACCCGGCTAAGGATATTACGGTCACGCTGATGCATATTCTGGTGCAAAGCGGTGCCGATCTACTGGAACTTGGTGTGCCGTTTTCCGATCCCATGGCCGATGGACCGGTGATACAACATGCCAGCGAGCGTGCCCTGGTCAATGGCACCAGTCTCAAGGACGTACTGGCCATGGTGGCCGAGTTTCGCAAAAAGGACAACGACACCCCGGTGATCCTGATGGGCTATCTAAACCCGATTGAAGCACTCGGCTATGCGGAATTCGCGGATTTGGCGAGCCAGGCCGGTGTCGATGGGGCGTTAACCGTGGATTTGCCACCGGAAGAAGGTCAGGAACTGGTTGCGGCGCTGCAGCAGCAGGGCCTGGATACCATTTATTTGCTGGCGCCCACCAGTACCGCAGAGCGTATCCAGCGTATTGCCGATATGGCCAGCGGATTCTTGTATTATGTGTCCCTTAAGGGTGTCACCGGTGCCGGTAATCTGGACCTGAGTGAGGTTCGTCAGAGACTGGACAGCATTCGACGCCACACTGGTCTACCCTTAGGGGTGGGTTTCGGTATCAATAGCCCGGAGATCGCCGCAGAAGTTAGCACGTTTGCCGATGCTGTAGTTGTTGGAAGTGCTATAGTTAAACGTATCGCCGAGTATGAAAGCTCGCCGGACGTTATAATGAAGGAGTTGCAAACCTTTGTCGGGGCCCTGCGCCAGGCAATGGATACGGCAGCCGTTAATGATAAACAGACCTGCGGAGGGCAGGGATGAGCTGGTTCGACAAACTATTGCCACCAAAAATCCAGAGCAAAGAGAAAACCGACAGTAAGCGCGCGGTTCCGGAGGGACTGTGGCAGAAATGTCCTTCCTGTGGTGCGGCACTCTATAGTGCCGAAGTGGAAAACAATCAGCATGTCTGTCCCAAGTGTCATCATCATCTGCGTATAGGCGCCCGTCAGCGGCTCGATCTGTTCCTGGACAGGGAGGGGCGCGAGGAAATCGGTGCGACCGTAAAGCCGGTGGATGCCTTCAAGTTTAAGGACAGCCAGAAGTACAAAGAACGTATTTTACGTTCGCAAAAGAAAACCGGTGAAAGCGATGCCCTGGTGGTCATCAAAGGCAAGTTGAAGGGTTTACCAGTAGTGAGTTGTGCCTTTGAGTTTGGTTTTATGGGCGGCTCCATGGGCTCGGTCGTCGGGGAACGGTTTGTTCGTGCGGTAAATGTTTGTGTAGAACAACGCTTGCCCCTGGTATGTTTCTCCGCCAGTGGTGGCGCACGCATGCAGGAGGCCCTGTTGTCCCTGATGCAAATGGCCAAAACCAGTGCGGCGCTGACACGAATGAGCGCGGCCCGCATCCCCTTTATTTCCGTATTGACCGATCCGACCATGGGCGGTGTTTCCGCCAGTCTGGCCATGCTGGGCGATATCATTATTGCCGAACCGAAGGCCCTGATCGGTTTTGCCGGACCGCGTGTGATTGAGCAAACCGTTCGCGAAACCCTGCCTGAAGGATTTCAGCGCTCCGAGTTTCTGCTGGAACATGGGGCTATAGATATGATTGTTTCCCGTACGGAGATGGGCGACAAGCTGCATGCGCTGTTGAGCATGTTGCTGAAACGATCCAACAAACCGGTGAAGCCGGTACTTGTCAAAACCGATAAACCTGCCGAAAAATAAAAGTCTGGACAGAAACAAGCTCGACGATTGGTTGCAGTGGATTGAGCAACTGCATCCACGGCAGATCGAGCTGGGGCTTGATCGCGTACAGATTGTACAAAAGAATCTTCATATCGACAGACCCTCCTTTGTTGTCATTACCGTGGCCGGCACCAATGGCAAAGGCTCCACTGTGGCCTGGCTGCAATCGATGTTGCTGGCCGCGGGCCACCGGGTGGGCAGTTATACCTCACCACATCTGCAGCGATTTAATGAGCGCATATGCATAAACGGTAAGGAAGTCAGCGACAAGGTACTTTGTCAGGCCTTTGAATCCATAAACCAGGCACGCGGTGACACTGTTTTAACCTATTTTGAATTTGGTACCCTGGCGGCAGTGAAGATCATGATCGATGCGGCAGTGGATGTGGCCTTGCTGGAAACAGGCATGGGTGGGCGTCTGGATGCTGTTAATGCCTGGGATGCCGATGTCGCGGTCATCACTTCGATTGGTATTGATCATACCGACTGGCTGGGAACAGACCGGGAGAGCATCGCTTTTGAGAAGGCCGGTATATTTCGGGGGCACAAACCTGCCGTATGTGCCGACCCGCATCCGCCGCAGTGTATCGATAAAATGGCCCGGCAGCGCCATGTTGGCCTGCACCAGTACGGTCGTGAATTCAGCCTGGACATTCAACAAGACAGCTGGGACTGGCATGGCCCGGACCGCTTTCTGGCCGGCTTGCCTCACCCCGGGTTGGCCGGGCAGCAGCAATTTCGTAATGCCGCTGCGGCCATTATGACGCTACAGTTGTTGCAATCGCGGCTGCCTTGCTCGGACAGCCATATCCGTGGAGGTTTGCACCGGGTTGTTTTGCCCGGGCGTTTTCAGGTAATCTCGGAAACCCCGCTGACCATACTGGACGTGGCCCACAATGCCGAAGCGACCGGGCAGTTGGCACAGACATTAATGCAATACCCTGGCAACGGCAAAACCCATGCCGTAGTGGCCATGCTGGATAGTAAAGACCATAACGCTGCGTTACGACCATTGTTGTCGGATGTTGACCATTGGCACTTTGCCGATTTACGCCATACCCATACCCATGCCCCTGGCGCCAGCGCCACGACCTTGCAGCAAGTGCTGCGCCAACTCCAGCCCAATGCGGCGGTTTCTACATATCCATCCGTGCTTGATGCCTATAATGAGGTATGTGCCCGGGCCCATTCGGAAGACCGGATTGTGGTGTTTGGCTCTTTTTATACAGTCAGTGCTATACTAACGACAGGCCACTAAGCAGGTATTACGCCATGGCGAAGAAAGACGATCAAGATCCCCGGTTTAACCCCAAACATCGGATTGTTGGCGTCATCATTATTGTCTCTCTGGCAGTCATCTTTGTCCCCATGATTCTGAAGAACGATCCCGATGGTCTCAGGAAAGACAAGCAACGCTTGAGTCGTATTGTTGACAAGGATACCAAGGTCTATGTCGCCAAAGTCAAGCAAGCCACCGCTGCGGTCGCGGTCCAGGCAAAAAGGGGTGACAAGAAGAGCAATACTGTCAGCAGCACAAAGAAAGATAATAAAGCAAAAGACACCATTAAGGCCGTTACCAGGTCGAGATCTAAAGACAGCAAAAAACCGGTCAGGCAAAAGCTTGTGGCCAGCAGTAAAGACAGTAGTCACACAAAAACCAGTACCGCAGGCAAAAAACCCGAGAAACAGAAAAGCGCTACCGTAAAGAAAGGTTGGCTCATCCAGGTGGGCACCTTTGCCAACAAA
>CAJVXG010000130.1 GCA_913009215.1 uncultured Gammaproteobacteria bacterium
GCCTTGCCGTCCAGCCCGGCAATGGCGGCACGGGCCTCGTGACCCTCCATTTCGAGGAATCCGAATCCCTTGCAATGACCTGAAAACAGGTCTTTCACCAGCTTGATGGAACGTACCGTACCGTACTCTGAAAACAGGGCTAGCAGGGCTTCTTCTGTGGTGGTGGGTGGCAAACTGCCAACAAATAATTTCTTCACTTTGAAGTTCCCCTTCTTGAATTGGGCGAGCAACCTCCACGATAACTCGTGGAGGTTGCTCGGGACAATACTGACAGACCGTTTAGATCTTTACGTTTGTTGCCTGTGGGCCTTTGGGTCCGTCTTCCACGTCGTAGGTCACTTGCTGGCCTTCCGCCAGGGTGCGAAAACCTTCGCTGGCAATAGCAGAAAAGTGAACAAATACGTCTTTGCTGCCGTCGGAAGGAGTAATAAAGCCGAAGCCCTTGGATTCGTTAAACCATTTAACGGTTCCTGTTGCCATGATAATTACCTCATTAAAATATAAAAATATAACGTGTTACAAATCTTACGAGGTTACTAACAGGAGAAAGCTTCTGACAAGAACCTGGATAGAATGTAGCGCCATATAGTGTAACCGGTTTTTGGCCAAAAAAACCATATATCCCCTCATATTTTAAGGCAAAAATACGGTAATTTATAGCCCTCAACCATTGAGCCAATGTCCCGTCCTGGATATCCACCATATGGCCGCGAGACATATCTGCATGAAGAAGAACATCCTGTCCACACTGATGCCGGCACTAACATCGGCGACGCCGTAAAAGCTCCAGCGGAATCCGCCGATCAAATAGACCTCCGGGTTGAGCCGTGTCACTCCCTGCCAGATTAGTGGCAACATTTTGATCGAATAAAAGGCGCCTCCCGGAAACGCCAGTGGTGTAATCACCACCAGGGATATAATCTACAACTTCTGAGAGTTATCGGCAGACGCCCAGGTTGACATTGTTCGGCGCCTGCAAACCCATGGAATTGAGCAAACGGCTATTACAACCCCGATGATCACGCCCCTGTTTTTTATTAAAACCACGGGTTTTTAAGCCATTTTCGTATTTTGAACTTTTCTCCAGGCCAGAACGACATATACTAATAACCTGTAGCAATCCGGGCACAATCCTCACGAGGGGGTTTCATGAAAAAATTATTACTGATACCGGTTCTTTTTCTATTGTCGATCACCTCGGCATCGGCGGCCACGCTGATTGTGCAAGTGCGTACCGACCTGCGACCACACCGCGAATTCACTCTGATCCGCACCGATGTCTACACCTCAGCATCACCTCGTCGCTTTATCACCCGGCGGGAAAAACGCGCCCAGGCCAGTCTGAACTGGCGCCGCGGCATCCGCGTCGCCCAGATTGATGATTTATCGAATGAGGAATACCGCTTGACTGTCAGCGCTATTGATCGCCGTAACCGCACCGTAGTCTCCCGACCGGTACGTGTCAAAATTAAGGGGGGCAAAGTAAGGGTGGTTACCGTGCTGTTAACTCACCCCAACCCGGCATACAGAGACCGGACTTCAAGCAACCAGTGCTTTATCGCCTTTCAGAAGGCCCGGCAACTATGTCGGGTAAATTATAACCGTTGTAAAAACGCCGCACGCGGCAACAAGTCCAGGATCGATACATGTTATCGCCTGTGGAAAACCACCTGCGAAAAACAGGCGCTGGATAACCGCGTGCAATGCGACATCCGTAGGCGCAAAGCCAGGCGCGGGATGCGACAGGATATAAATACCCCGTCCGGCAGCAGTAACAGAATGGAAATCAAAAAATAGCGGGGATTCTGATATGGCCCTGTTTTATGACACAACGGCTAAAATACTACGCGCCCTGCTTGTCTTCGGTGTGAGTTGTTTGCTGTTGAATATTGCAGCGGCTGCGGAGCAAAACATTAAATCCATCAAGGCGCCGGTATCCGGCATTGGCAAGGTACAGCAACCTGGCGCCAGCTACGGTGGCGCCAAAGCCGAAACTATCGGTAAGGCTGAACGTCGCACACCTGCCACCTTACGACACCGGGAACGGGCGGTAAGCAAAGAAGACTATAAAAAATTGGGCAACAAATCGCCAGGTGCTACGGTGTCTCGTGCCCGGGTAAGGTCTGCTGTAGCCAAAACTCCACGGAAATTATCCACGGCCAGACAAACTATCGCTCCATACAAAAATTGTAATGCATTGTCCACGATCAATAAAAAAATAAACACGACCCTGAACAAAGTCATTGCCAATGACAAGCTCATCGCAAGCCTGATACGCAACAAAAGAAACACTAGGCTAGCCAATACCATCCGCCGAAATGTTGCTTCATTACGATCTCAAACACGCACTTTACGATCAATGGTGGCGAGCATGAAACTACCCGCAAGTTGCCGGCAACGTAATTTAAATACCGCTCGGGCAAAAGAGCAATACAAAATGGCGTTGAAAATACTAACTGAGCACATGGAGAGACAATCACAGGTGGTTCAGAAAATCACGAGTTAGGCCCTCAGGCCAAAATAGATCGAGGTGTTAAAAATACAACCAGAATGAAACACCGAGTGTAAAAATAAATACTAGCCCTCTACCCGGTCACGGCCATTGTTTTTTGCCTGGTATAACGCAGTATCGGCCCGCGCGACAAGATTTTCCATAGATTCATTGTTTTGTAACTGGGCGAAACCGATCGATACTGTCACTTTTGGTAGCTGTAAATCTGTTTTGGTGTCAACATTCTTCTCCCTTATATCTTTACATACTCTATCAGCCACTATATGCGCACCAGCGAGCTCCGTAACAGGCAATACAATAATAAATTCTTCGCCGCCATAACGGGCAACCAGATCCGTTGGCCTGATACAATTTGACATCACTTCGGCCACAGCCATAAGCACCTGATCACCAACAAGATGACCGTGGTTGTCATTGATACTTTTGAATCGATCAATGTCCAGCATTAACAGGGACAGTGGTTCATTGTTATATTGATTCCGTTTTATTTGTCGACTGAGCTTGTCATTTATCCATCGCCGATTATGCAACCCTGTTAATTCATCAGTTGTCGACACCCGCTCGTATTTCTGCTGCCTCTTCATTACGTCACTAATCGTGGCATTATTGTCACGCAGACGTCGCGCCAGCAAAAATAACAGATTCCGTGAAAAAGCATGGGAGGCATTTACCAGTGTCCAGAATCGTTCCTCATTCAAAACCAGTACTTCACACAGGTCATTGGCGATGACATTGGCAGATGTTGGTTGTCCATCGATAAGCGATAGTTCCCCTATACTTTCTCCGACCCGCAGTTTAGTAACAGGATCAGAGTCCCGGGAATCCAGGTGAATGGACAAGCTGCCCGAAAGAAGCAGATAACAGCTTTTATTGACATCCCCTTGTGTGATCAGGATATCGTTTTTGCTCAACCGATGTATGGGACATCTATTTAACATACTGATAACATTATCCAGCACCACCCCGGAAAACAGCCAGAGAGTTTGCAGCTCCCCTTTTGTGACCGTCCGGGATATATACTTTGCCGTGCTGGGCCTTTTATTTCTTTCTTGGACCATAGATCTCTTTATTCTCCTGATTGCAGCAGTTTAGTTTAAGTATAGATAATCCAAGGGTTTTCGCCTGTCCAGTACTTCCGCCAGTCGCTTTGGCCATCCCTGGCCTCCCGCGATACTGGTATTTCCTGTACGTCGTCCCTGGTGGTTGTGCCGGAAAAACGACATTCGCAGTATATTGCGGAGTAGTGTGATAACTGTGTCAATTTTTTTGAAGATTGACCGCTATCAAACCCTTATTGTAATCAGCAAATGGTAACGGAATGCGTACCTGATATCCTCCGCCCGGGGCCTCTTTCATCGGGTTTCCTTTCAGGTCTTCCATCTGCTCAAGGCGTATGGTTTGGTTACCCGCAGGCAGGATAAGTTCCAGTGAATCGCCGACCGCAAATTTATTTTTTACATCGATCTCCGCCATGCCATTATCATAATCAATAATTTCACCAACAAATCGTTGCTGGCCGCTATCGGCTTTATTGTCAAGATAATTCTGGTATTCCTGATTTGGGTGACGCTGATAAAATCCGTCGGTATAACCGCGATTGGCCAGGCCCTCCAGTTTTGCATACAAGTCAGCATTAAAGGGGCGATTTCTTATCGCATCGTCAATGGCTTGACGATAGATCTGGGCCGTTCTAGCCACATAATAATATGACTTGGTTCGCCCTTCGATTTTCAGGGAATCGATACCCATGTTCGTCAGGCGTTCCACGTGTTGTACGGCGCGTAGATCGCGGGAATTCATAATATAAGTGCCGTGCTCGTCTTCCATAATAGGCATGTACTCACCCGGGCGCTCCTTTTCCTCTATCAAATACACTTGATCCGCCAACGGGTGGCGCTGGGTTGCTGTGTCTGTTAAAGAATTGTTGCCGGTTTTTATGGCGGCAAGGGCATCGAAATCGATTTTTTCCGGCTCAATGTCGCCAGATTCATTTTCTTTGGCATCAATAACTTTATATTGCCAGCGGCAGGAATTGGTGCACGACCCCTGGTTGGGGTCGCGATGATTGAAGTAACCCGATAATAGACAGCGTCCGGAATAAGCGATGCATAATGCCCCGTGGATGAATACCTCAAGCTCCATATCCGGGCAACGTTGTCGTATGTCCTCGATTTCATCAAGAGACAATTCCCGTGACAGAATGACACGCGTGAGCCCAAGCGATTGCCAAAATTTAACAGCCGCATAATTCACGGTATTGGCCTGGAC
>CAJVXG010000131.1 GCA_913009215.1 uncultured Gammaproteobacteria bacterium
TCGTTTGCATGGGCTCCACCGGAATACGGGTGCCGTTCACCTTTGGCGAGTCAATGTTGCCGAAATACTTCTGCGCCAATGCAAACACCTCACCCGCTTTGACATCGCCAACAACGACCAGGGTGGCATTGCGCGGGGTATACCAGCGTCGGTACCAATTCCGGGCATCGCTGACTTTCATGTTTTTCAGATCAGGCATCCAGCCAATAATCGGGTTCTTGTAATAGTGCTTGCGGTAGGCGGTGGCCATAAACTTTTCAGACAATTTACCGCTGGCCCTGTTGTCGGTGCGGTACAGTCGCTCATCAATAACCACCTTGATCTCCTTGGCAAATTCCTTTTTATCCATCAAGGCACCCCGCATACGGTCGGCCTCAAGTTCAAAACTGATTGGCAGCCGGGATTTTTCCAGTTGCTCGAAATAGGCAGTGTAATCGGTGCTGGTAAAGGCATTCTGTTTGCCACCATTCTCGGCAATAATTCGCGCAAACTCACCGATCTTGTAACGTTTGGTCCCCTTAAACAACATATGCTCGAGCACATGAGATACCCCGGTGATGCCGGCAGGTTCATCGGCCGAACCCACCTTGTACCAGATCATGGACACCACCACCGGGGAGCGATGATCCTCTTTTACGATAACCTTGAGGCCATTACTCAAGACTTGTTGTTGTACTGCCGGGGCAGCACCAATGCCTGTCGACAAAATCAGTAACAGGCCAGCAAAAATAAACCGCATGGGTAATATCCTTTAATCAATATCAGGTAGGATGGTAGGATACCGCATCTGTGGAATTCATCATAACCAGCGTATTTTGAGCATGGCAACCGACAACACCGCCACTAAATCTACCGGCCTTTTTGCCCGCCTTGGCGACAAACTGGGCGCCACCCGACGTGCCATCGGGTCCGGACTGGGCGATCTGCTGCGTGGTAAACGTGAAATCAATGCCGATATTCTTGAAGAAATTGAAACCATCCTGTTAACCGCCGACGTCGGTGTTGAGGTAACGCAACAACTGCTGGACCGGATCACCAATGAGCTCGAACGCAAACAACTCAGCGATGGTAATGCCATATACAGCGCTATACAGCGGCACATGCTGGAAATCCTGCAACCCAGCGAAGCCCCGCTACAGATTTCTGCGGATCACAAACCGACGGTGATCCTGGCGGTAGGTGTCAACGGTGTCGGCAAAACTACGACCGTGGGCAAACTGACACTGAAACTGGAGTCCGACGGACACAAGGTCATGCTGGCGGCTGCCGATACCTTTCGCGCCGCCGCCATCGAACAGCTACAGGCCTGGGGGGAACGCAATAAAGTCCCGGTCATCGCCCAGCATAGCGGCGCCGATGCCGCGGCCGTGGCCCACGATGCCTACCAGGCGGCCCAGGCCCGTGGGCTGGATGTACTCATCGTCGATACCGCCGGACGGCAGCATACCCACGACGACCTGATGCAGGAACTGTCTAAAATAAAACGGGTGCTGCAAAAGCTGGAACCCTCGGCCCCGCACGAGGTGCTTTTGGTGCTGGATGCCAATACCGGCCAGAATGCACTGGCTCAGTACGAACATTTTAATAATACGGTGGGTATCACCGGTTTGTGCCTGACAAAAATGGATGGTACTGCCAAAGGCGGCATTCTGCTGGCGCTGGCACAAAAATCGGCGTTACCGATTCGCTATATTGGTGTCGGCGAAGGTATTGAGGACCTGCGCACCTTCCAGGCCCGGGAATTTATTGATGCCCTGCTGCCCCAAGATTAATTACCCATGATTCAATTCGATACCGTCTTCAAGCGCTACCCGGGTGGTTATGATGCCCTGAAAAATATCAGCTTTCATGTTGCCGATGAAGAAATGGTATTCCTTACCGGTCATTCCGGGGCCGGTAAAAGCACACTACTTAAACTGCTAACGCTGATCGAGCGCCCCACTCGTGGCCAACTGATTGTCAATAACAAGAATCTGATACGCCTGCCCGGATGGCGTGTTCCTTACCTACGACGCGAGATTGGTGTGGTGTTTCAGGACCACCGCTTGCTTAACGACCGTACCGTCTTTGATAACGTCGCCCTGCCCCTGGTCGTCACCGGTCTGCATCGACGTGACATCGGCCGCCGGGTCCGGGCCGCGCTGGACAAGGTCGGTTTATTAAGCAAGGAAAACCTGATGCCCATTGTGCTGTCCGGCGGTGAACAGCAACGCGTCGGTATTGCCCGCGCCGTGGTGAATAAGCCAAACCTGTTGTTGGCCGATGAACCCACGGGCAACCTGGATGAGGCCCTGTCGGACGAAATCATCGACCTGTTCCATGAATTTAATCAGCACGGTGTCACCGTACTGGTGGCCACCCACGACCTGCGACATATCCAGCGCCTGCGGAAACGGGTGTTACAACTGCAAAATGGGGAATTGATATTTGACAGCGGGGTACGCAGCTAGAGATGAATTATCTGTTGCGTCACTTGCAAGTTTTTTTCTATACCCTGGGCCAACTGGTGCGCACCCCCTTTGCCTCGCTGATGACCATCAGCGTCATCGGTATTACCCTGGCCCTACCCGCGACCTTGTATCTGCTGGTGGATAATATCCAGCGCGTCACCGCGGGCTGGGACGGGGAGGCGCAAATATCCCTGTTCCTGAAAAAGAATGTAGCGGCCAGTGGCGCCCGGTTCCTGCAACAACGATTGCAACGGATGCCGGAAGTCAAACATGTGGAATGGATTCCTCCAGAGAAGGGGCTGGCAGAATTGCGGAAGGTTTCCGGATTTTCTGGTGCGTTAAAGGTGCTGGATGAGAATCCCTTACCGGGCGTGCTTGTGGTGGTGCCAAAAAAATCCTATGCCACGCCCGACGGCCTCAAACCACTGCTGCAGCGACTGGGCAAATTCAGTGAAGTCGATCTGGCCAAAATTGATCTCGAATGGGTCCAGCGGCTGCAGGCCATGCTGCAAATTGTCCGTCGCGGCGTACTGGTACTGGCCGGATTACTGGCATTGGCCGTGGTCCTGATTATCGGCAATACTATCCGGCTGGCGATCCTGAATCGACGCGATGAAATAGAGATTACCAAGCTAATTGGGGCCACCAATGCCTTTGTCCGCCGGCCCTTTCTGTACTCCGGCTTTCTGCAGGGGCTACTGGGGGCGGTGATGGCCTGGCTGCTGGTAACGGGCATCCTGGTATTACTGGACGGCCCCATCCAGGAGCTGACCAGCCTCTATGGCAGCCGATTCCGGGTTCAGGGGCTTAATTTGGCCACCAGTGGCCTATTATTGCTCGGAGGTGGTGTTTTGGGATGGCTGGGTTCCAGGCTTTCCGTAGGCCGCCATTTGCGCAATATCGAGCCCCAATAATAATGAGTGAATAACCACTAACATTGGTTATTTTATATTAAGTACTTGATTTATATAGAATCAAGATTACTTGGCACTCTTATAACAAGAGTGCTAAAATAACGTCCAACGATGAAGGCAAATAACCATCGGAAGAAAGACAGGAGATGAAATGAGCATGTATTTACCCATTACGGCAAATCTGAATTCTGAGAGCGGATTGGCCACCTATATCCAGGGTGTGAATGCCATCCCGGTGTTGAGCGCGGAGGACGAAATAAGCCTGGCCCAACACTACCGCCAGAATCAGGATCTGGAAGCGGCGCGCCAGCTGGTGCTTGGCCACCTGCGTCATGTGGTCAACATTGCCCGCAAATTCTCTGGTTATGGCCTGCCACAGGCGGACCTGATCCAGGAAGGCAATATTGGTCTGATGAAGGCGGTAAAGAATTTTGATCCTGATCGTGGTGTGCGTCTGATCTCCTTCGCGGTGCACTGGATCAAGGCCGAAATATACGAATACGTGTTGCGCAACTGGCGCATTGTCAAGGTCGCCACCACCAAGGCCCAACGCAAGCTGTTTTTCAACCTGCGTAAATCCCGTACCAGACTGGGCTGGATGAACCAGGATGAAGTCAACGCCCTGGCGGACAATCTCGACGTTCCGGTAAAGACGGTTAAAGATATGGAAGGCCGCATGAGCAGTCCGGATGTATCGTTTGAAATAGACCAGGACAACGACGAAGACAATTATTTCGCGCCTGCGGCATATCTTCAGGATATGCGCTACAACCCGGAAGCACTGGTCATTGGCGCCGACCAGGCAGATAACCAGCAAGCACGACTTGTTGCTGCCATGCAAAAACTCGATGAACGCAGTCGCGACATTATCCAGCAGCGCTGGCTGGGTGAAGATAAATCCACCCTGCACAACCTGGCCGATAAATATGGTGTTTCTGCTGAACGCATACGCCAAATCGAAAAAAAGGCGATGGAAGTTATGAAAAAGGAAATGTTAGCGACCACTTAAAACAAAAACTTCGGCCTGATTGAATAAACCAGCAAAAAAGCCTTCCTCGTGAAGGCTTTTTTATTTTTCTTTTTCTAGGAAGAATATAAGGGTCAGGCAAAAGGGCTCATTAAACAACCAAACTGAACATTAGCGACAACTGATCTCTCCGGTAACCACAGGTTCGCTGGAAAGATCACGGTAGCCTTCAATCACAATTCTGTTGAGCCCATCATCGGGTAAAAAGACAACCTGCCAGTCTCTATCGCCTTCATTAAGTGCATAAGTAATGGTCGGGCTGCGGGAGTTGCTCTGACCAGAGCTTG
>CAJVXG010000132.1 GCA_913009215.1 uncultured Gammaproteobacteria bacterium
ACATTGGTCCAGGCCGTATTCTGGGTCAATACGGCACCAACCATAATTTCGAACGGGGTGTCCCCCGGCCACCATTGCTGGGGGCCGTAATGTTTATAGAGTGTCTTGTATACAGACAGGCAACGATGCGGGGCCATAGATTAGCGCCGTGACGGTTTGACCTTATGACTACCGGCGACATGGCCCAGGCCCACAGTATCGACCAGGGCGCGCACCTCATCGTCCTCCAGTTCCTGCCAATGTCCCTGGCGAACACGTCTTGGCAGTACGATGGGACCGAAGCGTACTCGAATCAATCGGCTCACGGTCAGACCGACGGCCTCCCACATACGGCGTATCTCACGATTACGTCCTTCCCGCAGACTGACGGTATACCACTGATTACTGCCTTCACCGCCACCGGCAACGATGTCATCAAAGGCGGCCAAACCATCGGACAGCTCGACGCCCTGTTTTAATTTTTCCAAAGTATTTTGACTGGCCTGGCCACGGACCCGCACCGCATACTCGCGTAACAATCGGTAACGCGGATGCATCAAACGATTGGCCAACTCGCCGTCGGTGGTTAATAACATCAGGCCGCTGGTATTGATATCGAGCCGGCCGATACCGATCCAGCGTCCTTTGGATATTCGTGGCAATCGTGTAAAAATCGTCGGTCGGCCTTCAGGGTCCCGGCGAGTGCAGACCTCGCCTTCCGGTTTGTGATACAGCAAAACACGGCGCGTAAATTTTGTTGCCGTCGACGACAGTACGTGGCCATCGACACGAATCACCTGCCGTGGCTCCACCCTGGCACCGATGGTAGCCACACTGCCATCCACCGATACACGCCCAGCCTCTATCCATTGCTCCATTTGACGACGAGAACCGAGACCGGCGCGCGCCAGTACTTTTTGCAGCTTCTCGCCGTGTGCCTGGGTTTGCTTCTCGGGGGTGGGACGTTTGCGACGAGGTGGTCGCTTGTTACTCATACCGTGTGCTGGTCTCGTGGCTTGAGGCCTGCATTTCCGCCGCCTCGGGCTCGGATTCGCCGTCATCGCCACTCAATGACAAATCGTTCGGGTCCTCGCCATCATTGATATTGGCGCTGGCATTTTCAGAGGCTGAAGCGGATGTGGTATTGGGCTTACCGGCAAAATCGGATACCAGTCCCACTTCTTTGCTGATTTCCTCGATGTCACGGAGCTCGGATAGTGGTGGTAACTGATCCAGGCTGCTGAGGCTAAAGTGTTCCAGGAAGGCCCTGGTGGTGCCAAACAGCGCCGGCTTGCCGGGCACGTCACGATGACCCACCTGACGTATCCATTCCCGATCCTGCAGGGTACGCATGATTTCAGTACTGACCGTGACCCCACGAACATCCTCTATATCGCCCCGGGTGACCGGCTGGCGATAGGCAATAATCGATATGGTTTCCAGCAAGGCACGCGAATAACGCGGCGGGCGCTCCTGGGTCAGCCGTGCTATCCATGCGCCGTATTTTTCCACGCTCTGGAATCGATAGCCCTTATCGATCTTTTTCAGCTCGATACCGCGACCCTCATAGTCTTTGGCCAGGGCATCCAGGGTCTTTTTGATGTCTTCCTTCCTCGGCTGGCTATCCCTGGAGAACATCGACAACAGCCTCTCGACCGTCAATGGCTCACGGGAGACCAGCAAGGCCGCCTCCAGGATATTCTTTAATTCAGAATCGGTCTTGCTCATTACGCCGCCGCCTTCACATGTATGGGAGCAAAAGGTTCCTGTTGCACAATAACGATCAGGGACTCTTTTAACAGTTCCAGAATTGCGATAAAGGTTACCACAAGTCCCCTGCGCCCTTCATCGACTTTAAAAAGGGACTCGAAATCAAGAAATTTCTCGCTCTCGACACGACTCAGTATCTCGGTCATACGCTCCCGCATGGACAAGGATTCCAGCTGTATGTGGTGATGTTTGTTCAGTGCGGCACGGGTCATGACCCTGGAGAATGCCAGCAGTAATTCATCCAACGATACCTGTGGCGGATTGGCCGTGACCGGCTTACGTTTGGAGGACACCCAGGCCAGATGCAGATCACGACCAACACGGGGTAATTCATTAATGTCCTCGGCCGCCTTGCGATAGCGCTCGTATTCCTGGAGGCGTCGCACCAGCGCTGCCCTGGGATCTTCTCCGTCCTCTTCACCAACGGAGGACCGCGGCAACAACATACGCGATTTGATCTCGGCCAGCATGGCGGCCATCACCAGATATTCAGCCGCCAGTTCCAATTGCACCTGCTGCATCAGCTCGACATAAGCCATGTATTGCTCGGTAACCTTGGCAATGGGGATACTCAGGATATCGAGGTTCTGCTTACGGATGAGATAAAGCAATAAATCCAGCGGCCCTTCAAAGGTATCGAGAAAGACCTCCAGGGCATCCGGCGGAATATACAAATCCGTGGGCAACTCCACGACCGGCTCGCCATTAACCAAAGGGACTTTTTGATTGTCGCTAATCGATTCCATCAGTGATACGCCAACCCCATGCTTTCGCGGACATCCTCCATGGTTTCCTCGGCAACTTCCTGGGCCCGCCGACAGCCCTCGCTGACTATATTCTTTACCAACATGGGGTCTTTTGAAAAGTCCCGGGCCCGTCTTTGTACCGGCTCCAGTTCGACCAATATAGCCTCCACCAGGGGCTGTTTGCACTCCAGGCAGCCAATTCCGGCAGAAGTGCAGCCCTGCCGCACCCATTTCCGGGTCTTGTCGTCCGAATATACCTCGTGCAGGGGCCAAACCGGGCAAATATCGGGGTTTCCGGCGTCATCCCGCCGTACCCGGGCCGGGTCCGTAGGCATGGTCTTGAGCTTTTTTTCGATTTCCCCGGGGTCTTCACGCAAACCGATGGTATTGCCGTAGGATTTAGACATTTTCTGCCCATCCAGCCCCGGCATTTTCGAGGCCGTCGTCAGCAACGCCTGCGGCTCAGGCAGGATGATCTTGCCGCCGCCTTCGAGATAGCCGAACAACCTTTCTTTGTCACCGAGGGAGACATTCTTTTGCCCCTGCAGCAAGGCGCGCGCCTTCTCCAGGGCCTCCTGATCGCCTTTCTGCAGAAAGCTGGTGCGCAATTGCTCATACAGCTTGCCGGCCTTCTTGCCCATTTTTTTCACCGCCTCCCTGGCCTTGTCCTCGTAACCCGGCTCCCGGCCAAACAGGTGATTGAATCGTCGCGCCACCTCCCGGGTAAGCTCGACATGGGCCACCTGGTCATCGCCCACCGGCACCAGTCCGGCACGATAGATCAGGATATCGGCGCTTTGCAGCAGGGGATAACCCAGAAAACCATAGGTACCCAGATCCTTGTTGTGCAATCTGGCCTGCTGGTCCTTGTAGCTTGGCACCCGCTCCAGCCAGCCCAACGGCGTAATCATGGATAACAATAAATGCAGCTCGGCATGCTCCATAATTCTGGACTGTATAAATAACGTGGCGTTTTGCGGGTCGACACCGGCCGCCAACCAGTCCACCACCATGTCCCAGACACTGTCCTCGATCACCTGGGGATCGTCGTAATGCGTCGTCAGGGCATGCCAGTCGGCAACAAAGAAAAAACATTCGTACTGGTTTTGTAATTCCACCCAGTTTTTCAACACGCCATGGTAATGCCCCAGATGCAAACGACCTGTTGGGCGCATACCGGAGAGAACTCGTTGGGATTGACCGGGAAGAACGGAATTCATGGGTTATTGATTATAAGCCTAATACCAGTCTCAGGATATACATACTGCCTATCCATAGCGGGGTAATAATGACCCACAATACCCCGGTGAGCATTAATCCAATCAGGATAAAAAAGCCGTAGGGCTCGACACGGCTCAGATACCAGCCCAGTTTGTCCGGCAACAGGCCGATGGCAACACGACCCCCGTCCAGCGGTGGTAATGGCAATAAATTGAATGCAAACAACAGGATATTGACGAAGATACCGACAAAGCCCATATATTTTGCCGCCAGAACAAAGGACGTGGATGCCTCCGGGAACAGCAGGCTGATTTTCAGTACCACGCCCCAAAAAAACGCCATTAATAAATTAGCGCCGGGACCGGCGGCGGATACCAGCGCCATGTCCCGCTTCGGGTTGCGCAGGTTTTCCATACTCACTGGCACCGGCTTGGCCCAGCCAAAGATAAAACCGGCCTGCATCAACAACAACGCTGCTGGAACAATGATGGTACCGATGAGGTCAATATGCTTGATCGGGTTCAGCGACAAGCGACCCAAACGTGCCGCCGTATGATCACCAAAATATCGTGCCGCCCAACCGTGCGCCACTTCATGCATCGTAATCGCAAACAACACCGGTATAATGGAGACAAAGATGCGCTGGAATATGGGTAAGGTGAGAAATTCTCTTAACAACTCTGCTGACATCGACCAAGTATACCAAGCTCGGGCCTAGGACACAGCATGGGGCATAAATGGATCGTTTGACCCTCGCCCCTGCCGGCTCACTCGCGGCGTATCCTCCTCCAGATGCACCACCGTGGTCGGCTCCATGCTACAAAACCCGCCATCGATGACGGCATCGATCCGGTGCTCCAGCACCTCCCGGATCAGATGCGGGTCATTCATCGGCAACTCCTCACC